>NZ_PSTO01000070.1:0-4471 GCF_002930975.1 Rathayibacter sp. AY1A3
GCCGCCCTCGCCGGCGTCTCGAAGGCCACCGCCTCGCGCACGCTCTCGCGCCCGGAGGTCGTCTCGCCCGAGACGGCCGCCCGCGTGCTGACCGCGGCGCTCTCCTCCTCCACCGCCCCTCGAAAGGACCCGCCATGTCCCGCACCACCGCCCGGCGCACGCTCGCCCTCACCGCGGGGGCCGTCATCGGCGCCCTCGCCCTGGCCGGCTGCTCCGGCTCCGGCTCCTCCGACGAGCCCGACGCGCCGTCGCTCGTGGTCAGCACCTTCCCCTTCGGCGTGGAGGAGTTCCAGGAGGCCGTGATCGACCCGTTCACCGAGGCCACCGGCATCGAGGTCGAGGTCGAGACCGGCTCCAACTCCGACCGCCTCTCGCAGCTCCAGCTGGCCGGCGGGGACGACCCCGGCGTCGACGTGATGCTCATCAGCGACTACTACGCCGCGCTGGGCCAGAAGGACGACCTGTTCCAGCAGGTCGACGCGGCCTCGGTGCCCGCGCTCGCCGACGTCGCCGCCTTCGCCACCGAGGAGTCCTACCTCGGCCCCGCATACAGCTACCAGCTCAACGGCACGCTCTACTCGACCGACGCCCTCACCGCCGACCAGGCGGCGCAGTGGTCGGTCTACTCCGACCCCGCGAACGCCGGGAAGGTCGCGCTGCCGGACATCTCCGTCACCGCGGGCCAGCTGATGGTCAGCGGAGTCGCCGCGACCGAGGGCTCCGGCCCGTACGACATCGACGCGGCCCTCAGCACCCTCGCCGACTGGGCCCCCGGAGTGCTCCAGTTCTACAGCTCCTCCACCGAGGTCACGAACCTGCTCACGCAGGGCGAGATCGTCGCCGCCGACGCCCTCAGCGGCTTCGCCACCGATCTGGTGGCCTCCGGCGAGCCGATCGGGTGGACCCCGCCCGCGACCGGCCGCTACATGGCGACCAACCGGGCGATGATCCCGACCGGAGCCGCGAACGTCGACGCCGCCGAGCAGTTCATCGACTACCTGCTCTCGGTCGAGGCGCAGACCTCCTCCGCCGCGATCGTCGGCGACCTGCCCGTGAACCTCTCCGCCGAGGTGCCCGACACCATCACGGCCGTCGTCGGCGACATCGCGGCCGACCCGACCGCCGCCGGCTACTCCACCCTGGACCCCGCCGAGCTCGTCCCCACCCGCTCGGAGTGGGTCGACCGCTTCGCCCGCGAGGTCACCGCCCAGTAGCGGCCCGCCCCGTGCGCGACGCCCGCGCACGGGGCCCCGACCGTCCGATCCCGCACCTCCGGAGACCGCCATGAGCACCACCCCCACCGCCGCCGTGCCCGACGAGTGGATCCGCCGGATCCCGAAGGCCGATCTGCACTGCCACCTCATCGGGACCGTCCGGCCCGCGACCTTCGCCGAGCTCGCCCGCCGCGAGGGCCTCGCCCTGCCGGCCGAGCCGCAGCGGATCTTCGCCGACATCAACTCGCTGCCCCCGGACCCGGCGCTCTACCGGGACACCGTGATCCCGGTGCCCCAGGGCCGCTCCGCCGACGAGCCCGCGGTGTCGTACTCGCTCTTCCAGGTCTCGGACTGGGTGGTGCAGCTGCTCCGCACTCCGGAGGACCTGACCCGGATCGTGCACGAGGCGTTCGAGGACGCCCACCGCACGAGCGGCACCCGCCACCTGGAGCTGTTCTTCGACGCCGTCCCGGAGCACCTCGCCGGGCTCGGCTACCGCGGCAGCGTCGAGGCCTACGCCGAGGGCATCCGGATGGCCGAGCGCGACTTCGGCATGACGGGGCGGATGATCGCCGGCATCGACCGCAGCCGCAGCGGGGAGGAGGCGCTCGAGCTGGTCCGCGAGGTCGTCCGCCACCCCCACGAGTACGTGGCGGGGATCGGGCTCGACAACCTCGAGACGGCGGGTCCGCCCGAGCGCTTCGCCGACGCCTACCGCCTCGCCGGGGAGGCCGGCCTGGGCCGGACCGCCCACTCCTCCGAGCACGCCCCGACCGCGGCCAACACGACGACCTGCCTCGATCTGCTGGGCTGCGACCGGATCGACCACGGCTACTTCGTCCTCGAGGACCCCGCCGTCGTCGAGCGCGTCCGCGAGCAGGGCGTGGTGTTCACCGTCGCCTCGACGACCTCGCGCCGCTCCTGGCGGCCCTGGCGGCGCGCGTCCATCCGGGCGATGCTCGACGCGGGACTGCGGGTCGTGCCGTGCTCCGACGATCCCGGGATGTTCCCGACCACGCTCGCCGACGAGTACCGCCTCGCCGCCGGCCCGATCGGCGCGACCGCCGGTCAGCTGCGCGAGATGGCGCTCACCGGAGCGGAGGCCTCCTGGCTGCCCGCCGACGAGAAGGAGAGTCTGCGCGCGTCGTTCGCCGCGGAGCTGGACGCGCTGGACGCGGAGTTCGGGCTCGTCTGAGGCCCGGGACGCGACGGGCTCCCCGCCCTGACAGAGTGGACGGATGAGCCCCCTCCCCGATCCCCTGGCCTTCGACCTCGAGGCGCTGCGCCGGGAGGTGCTGCCGGACGACGGGGGCGAGGTCGACGACAGCATCCCCGCGCTCGCGGACGCCGAGCCGGGACTCTGCGCGATCGCGCTCGTCCAGCCCGACGGGTCCGTCCGCGCGAGCGCCGACGCGGAGGAGCGGTTCAGCATCCAGTCGGCCGTGAAGCCGTTCCTGTTCGCGCTCGCGCTCCTCGACACCGGCGGCGACGCGCTCGACCGCGTCGGCATCGAGCCCACCGGCGAGGCCTTCGACGCCCTCAAGCTCGAGAGCGGCACCGGGCGCCCGCCGAACCCGATGGTCAACGCGGGAGCGCTGCTGACCGCCGCCCTGGTCGACGGGGGCGACGCCGACGGCCGGAGCGAGCGGATCCTCCGCGGCCTCTCCGCCTTCGCCGGCCGCCCGCTCTCCGTCGACGAGAGCGTCGCCGCCGACGAGCACCTGCTCGGCGACCGGAATCACGCCCTCGCACACCTGATGCGCGCGGAGGGCACCCTGCACCGCAGCGCCGACGACGCCGTCTCCGCGTACGCCCGGGCGTGCGCTGTGCTGGTCGACGTCCGCGACCTGGCCGCGATGGGCGCGACGCTCGCGTTCGGCGGCGTGCACCCGGGGACCGGCGAGCGGGTCGTGCCGGCCTCGGTCGCGCGCGACGTGGTCGCGGTCATGGCGACGTGCGGCGTCTACGACGGCTCGGGCCGCTGGATGCGCGCGGTCGGCGTGCCCGCCAAGTCGAGCGTCTCGGGCGCCCTCGTCCTCTCCGCTCCCGGCCGCCTCGGCGCCGCCGTCGTCAGCCCGCCGCTGGACCCCCAGGGCACCAGCGTCCGCGGCGCCCGCGTCGCCGCCCGCCTGAGCGACGCCCTCGCCCTGCACTCCTTCGCGGTCGCCCCCCGCTGACCGCTGCCGTTCCCCCACTCCCGCCGTCGCGGGCGCCCACCGCACCCTCAGCGGAGACCACCCGCCCTCCCTCGACAGCGAAGGGCCGAGCCGCGTCAGCGCACGCTCGCCCGCAGGGCCGAGCTCACCGCCGAATCGCGTTCCAGCGATTCGCCGTAGCGGTACGCTCCCCGCTCCACGAAACGCACCACCTCGTACAGCCGACCGCGTAGCGGATGACGACGAAGGAGGAATCCGCTCGATCGAGCACCGCCCGCTCAGTCGAGCAGCAGCGCCGGTTCCTCCAGCACGCTGGCGACGTCGGCGACGAAGCGGCTGACGACGTCGCCGTCGACGACGCGGTGGTCGAAGGAGCCGCCGACCGTGGTGACGAAGCGGGGGCGGACCTCGCCGTCGACGACCCAGGGCTTCTGCTTGATCGTGCCGAGGGCGATGATCGCGACTTCGCCGGGGTTCAGGATCGGGGTGCCCGTGTCCATCCCGAAGACGCCGATGTTGGTGATGGTGATGGTGCCGTTCTGCATGTCGGCGGCGGTGGTCTTGCCGTCGCGGGCGTCGAGGGTGAGCTTCTCGAGGGCCTGCGCCAGTTCGAGGAGGCTCATCGACTGGGCGTCCTTGACGTTGGGGACGAGCAGTCCGCGCGGGGTGGCCGCGGCGATGCCGAGGTTGACGTAGTGGCGGACGACGATCTCGGTGTCGGTCCAGGCGGAGTTGACGGTGGGGTTGCGGCGGACGGCCCAGATGATGGCCTTGGCCATGATGAGCAGCGGCGAGACCTTGACGCCGGCGAAGTCGGGCGAGTTCTTGAGGCGCTTGACGAACTCCATGGTGCGGGTCGCGTCGACGTCGACGAAGACGCTGACGTGGGGCGCGGTGAACGCGCTCGTCGACATCGCGGCGGCGATCGCCTTGCGGACGCCGCGCACGGGGATCCGCTCCTCGCGGTCGTCGCCCCAGGCGGGGGTCTGGATGTTGCGGAAGACGCTGGCCTGGGAGGCGTGGCGGATGACGTCGTCGCGGGTGACCTCGCCGGCGAGGTCACCCGCGACGACGTCATCCGCCACGCCTCCCAGGCCAGCG
>NZ_PSTO01000071.1:0-4360 GCF_002930975.1 Rathayibacter sp. AY1A3
GAGCCGGGGGAGTCCGCGGTGCCGCCCCCGCGCGACCAGCCGCTCGATTCTAGCGGAGGGGCCGGAGGACGGCTCCAGCGCGCGGGGGCGGCACCGCGGACTCCCCCGGCTCCGGGCCGGCACCGCCGACGCATCGCCGAGCAATGCTCTCGATCCCGTCATGCGCAGTTCACACGCGGCGCATAGATTCGAGGACGTTCACACTCCACTCATCACGCGAACAGGACCACGATGCGCAGACTCCGCGCCGCAAGCCTCCTCGCCGTCGTCGCACTCGGAGCCGCCACCGCCGCTCCGATCGCCTCGGCCGCCCCTCTCGACGACGGCGTCGAGCTCACCCTGGTGTCGACGACCGACACGCACGGGCACGTCTACGACTGGGACTACTTCGCGAACGCGCCGTACCCGGCCGACGGTGCGCTCGGCCTCACCCGCGTCGCGACCGAGGTCGACCGCCTCCGCGCCGAGAAGGGCGAGGAGTCCGTGCTCGTCATGGACAACGGCGACGCGATCCAGGGCACGCCGCTCACCTACTACTACGGCCTCGGCGACGGCGCCGCGGGTGTCCTCTCCGGCGAGACGACGCACCCGATGGCCACCGCGTTCAACACCATCGGCTACGACGCGCAGGTCGTCGGCAACCACGAGTACAACTACGGGCTCGACATGCTCAGCGCGTACGAGGGCGATCTGAACGCCCCGCTGCTGGGCGCGAACGTCGTCGATGTCGCCACCGGCAAGCCGTACCACGACCCCTACACGCTGATCGAGCGCGAGATCGACGGGAAGACGGTCACCGTCGGCGTCCTCGGCCTCGTCACCCCCGGCGTCCGCGTCTGGGACAAGCAGTACGTCGACGGCGTCCTCGAGTTCCAGGACATGGTCGCCGCCGCGAAGCAGTGGGTCCCGATCGTGCAGGAGCAGGCCGACGTGGTCGTCGTCCTCGCGCACACCGGCCAGGGCACGGTCCCGGACGCCGAGTACGACGCCGCCGACCTCAACGAGGACGTCGTCAACAACATCGCGACGCAGGTCCCCGGCATCGACGTGGTCGTCGCCGGCCACAGCCACAAGGACCTGCCGCAGACGCTGTTCACCAACGTCGCCGGCGAGCAGGTGCTGGTCACCCAGCCCGAGTTCTGGGCGCAGGGCCTCACCGAGGTCACCCTGAACCTGGTGCCGGACGCCGCGGGCGGCCTCGAGGTCGACTGGTCGGCCGGGAACGCACCCGTCACGCAGCCCGTCTACGCGAAGGACATCGCCGAGGAGTCGCCCGCACTGGTCGACGCCCTCGCCGAGCAGCACGCCGCCACGATCGAGTACGTGAACACCCCCGTCGCCGACTCGGTCGAGGAGCTCTCGGCCGCGACCTCGCGCTACGAGGACACCCCCATCATCGACTTCATCAACACCGTCCAGGCCGAGACCGTCGAGACGGCTCTCGAGGGCACCGAGTGGGCCGACCTGCCGGTGATCTCGCAGGCGTCGCCGTTCTCGCGCACCGCCGTCTTCCCGAAGGGACAGGTCAGCATCCGCGACATCGCGGGACTGTACATCTACGAGAACACCCTCCGCGGAGTGGAGCTGACCGGAGCCGAGGTGCGCGACTACCTCGAGTTCTCGGCCCGCTACTTCGTGCAGACCGCCGAGGGCGCCGTGTTCGACCCCGAGACCGGCACCAACGCGACGACCGAGGACCGCCCCGACGGCATCCCGGACTACAACTACGACGCGATCTCGGGCCTGGACTACGTGATCGACGTCTCCCAGCCCGCCGGCTCGCGGATCCGCGGTCTCGCCCACGCCGACGGGACCCCGGTCGCCGACGACGAGCGCTTCGTGATGGCGGTCAACAACTACCGCCAGAGCGGCGGAGGCGCCTACCCGGCCGTCGCGCAGGCACCGCTCGTCTACGACGAGCGTCTCGAGATCCGCCAGCTCCTCATCGACTGGTCGACCGCCCGCGGCGTGATCGACCAGGCCGACTTCTACGACCCCAACTGGTCGCTGACGACGGAGCCCGCCGCCGAGGTCCCGGTCACCCCGGCGCCGACCGAGCCCGGCACCCTGACGGAGCAGCCCACCGCCGCTCCGTCGCCGCACCCCACCACCACGGCGGCCCCCGTCGCGGGAGGCTCCGGCCCGGGCTCGCTCGCGAACACCGGCGCCGACGCGGCCGGCCTGATCGGCGGAGCCCTCGTGCTGCTGCTGTCGGGTCTCGCGCTGGTCGTCGCGCGACGCCGCCTCGCGGCCTAGCCGAGCAGGGCACGGGCGGCGGTCGGCGGGGTCTCCCGCCGGCCGCCGTTCGTCGTTCCGGAGGATCGCGGGACGATCGGGCCGCGGACCGGCGGCTCAGTCCCCGCGGCGTCGCGACCGGCGGGCCCGCCAGGCCGAGAACGCCCCGGTCGACCAGAGCGCCCAGACCACCAGCAGGGGCTGGAAGACGAGCCGCACCGCGCGCGCCGCGTCCGTCTCGAGGCCGAACGCCGGCGTCCGCGTCAGCAGCTGCGAGATGTTCCCCGGGAAGACCGCGACGAAGAACGCGGCCACCACGACTCCCACGATCACGCGCCACCGCACGAGCACGACGAGCGCGAGCCCGAGCGCGATCTCGACGACGCCCGACGCGACGACCACCAGGTCCGGGTCGGCCGGCAGCCACGGCGGGACCTGCGCCTGGAAGGCCTGACGCGCGACCGTCAGGTGCGCCGTGCCGGCCGTGACGAGCAGCAGGCCCAGGAGGATGCGGGCGAGAGTGCGCGGGAGGGAGCGGCGTCCTCCGTCGGTCGCTGTGGCGGCGGTCATGCCCCCAGTCTGCGCTCGGAGTCCGCTCGCGCCGACCGCGAGCGCGTTCCGGCGGCGCCCCGTATCCTCGTTACCGCCCCGTCCGCAGACCGTGAAACGAGTTCCATGAGCACCCTGCCCCGCCTGATGGCCTTCGACCTCGACGACACCCTCGCCGCCTCGAAGTCCCCCGTCGACCCGGCGATGGCCGACCTCTTCGTGAAGCTGCTCCAGGCCACCGAGGTGTGCATCATCTCGGGCGGCCAGATCGGCCAGTTCCGGATGCAGGTGCTCGACCGCCTCGAGGGCGCCGACCCCGAGGTGCTCGCGAAGCTGCACCTCATGCCCACCTGCGGCACGCAGTACTACCGGTACGAGAACGGCGACTGGGCGCAGATCTACGCCGAGAACCTCACCGAGGACGAGAAGTCGCGCGCGCTCGCCGCCGTCGAGGAGAAGGCGAAGGATCTCGGCTACTGGGAGTCCGAGACCTGGGGCCCGATCCTCGAGGACCGCGACTCGCAGATCACCTTCTCGGCCCTCGGCCAGTCCGCGCCCGTCGAGGTCAAGCAGGCCTGGGACCCGGACGGCGAGAAGAAGAACACCCTCCGCGAGGCCGTGCAGGCCGTGCTCCCCGACCTCGAGGTCCGCTCCGGCGGCTCGACGTCGGTCGACATCACCCGCAAGGGCATCGACAAGGCGTACGGGATGAACAAGCTCACCGAGCTCACCGGCATCCCTCTCGACGACATGATCTTCGTCGGCGACCGCCTCGACCCCGACGGCAACGACTACCCCGTCAAGGCGATGGGCGTCGAGTGCTTCGCCGTCGAGGGCTGGCACGACACCGCCGCGTACCTCCGCTCCTACGGCCTGTAGCCGCTCCGCGCGCGAGACGTTCCGGGATCCCCTGCTGCGGCGGGGGATTCCGTGCATCCGGGGGTCGTCGCAGGCCTCGGGCACTGGACGTCGTGGGCGGTGCGCGTCCAGCTGCCGTCAGGCGTCGGCGCCCCCTCGCGGGTCCTGTGCACCCGCGCGTCCAGGCACTGCGCAGGCGGGCACCGTCAGGCGTCCGGTGCTCCGTCGGGGCCTCGGGCACAGCGCGTCCATGCTCGGCCGGTTCGAAGGTCTGCGCGTCCGGGCCCTGCGCGTCGCGGCCGCTGTCAGACGTCCTCGTTCAGCGATCCGGACGCCGTGCCGTCGAGGGCGAGGCGGAGCCGTTTCGGCAGGTTCGCGACCACGATCGCGTGCGACTCCTCGATGAGCTCGAGCACCAGCTCGGGCTCGACGGTCCCGCCGGCGTCGACGGTGACCCAGTGCTTCTTGTTCAGGTGGTAGCCGGGCTCGATCCCGTCGACCCCCGCGACCAGGTGCACCACGTTCTCGGGCAGCGCCTTCACGCTCACGACCGGCCGCCCGAACCGCTCCGACTCGAGCGCGAACACCTTCCCCGCGACCTTCCACACCCGGATCCCCTCCCCGAACGGGATAGCCTGGGAGGCATGAGTGGCGAGAACCTGCTGGGCCCCGAACCGACCCTCCTCCCCGACGAGCCCGCGGTCACCGCGGCCCTCGC
>NZ_PSTO01000072.1:0-4127 GCF_002930975.1 Rathayibacter sp. AY1A3
CGCCGATGGGGAGGTCCGGCGTCTTCGGGCACACGCGGGCGCGCTCCCGAACCCGGCCCGCCCGCGTGTGCCCGAAGACGCCGGACCTCCCCATCGGCGAGCCCTTCACGAGCCGGTGCGCGCCTCCTCCCGCCTCCGCCGTCGAGGCCCGGCTCCGGGCTCTCCTCGTCGAGCGGCTCGTCTTCGATCCGGCGCACACGGCGGTGCGTCTCGCGCGGCCGTTCTTCGAGCACTGCGAGGCGTGGCCCGACCTGGTGCTCGGCGAGCTGCGCGTCGCGATCGAGTACGACTCCACCGGCCGTCACGGACTCGAGCACGTCGGGCACCGCGAGGAGGCCGACCGGCGGAAGGACCGCGCGCTCCGCTCCGCCGGGTGGGAGGTGGTGCGCATCCGCACGGGGAAGCTGCTGCCGCTCGGCCCCCACGACCTGGTCGCCACGGGGGTCACGGCCGCGCTGGCGGACCGCCTGGTCGACCGGCTCCGCGATGTCCGCGGTCCGCTGCTCGTCGACGCCTGGGGGCGCTGACCGAGTCGCGCGGCGGCTGCGGGACTGTCCTCCGGGATCCGTCCCCGTGGCGCCCTCCCCGTCGCTCCCTCCCCGTCGCTCCGTGCCGGTGTCCGGCTCGGCGGAACGGGACCCGCCGACGCAGTGCCGGCGAGCGGGAACCGTCGAGTAGGAGCCGGCGAGTCGGAGCGGTCGAGTCGCAGCCGACCGCTCGCAGCCGACGCGTCAGAGCCGCAGGGCCAGCGCCTCGCTGCGCCAGCGGCGGTGCAGGGCCCAGGGGTCGGGCTCCCCGGCGCGCACGGTCTCGATGTGTGCGTCGAGCGCGGGGCTGCGCGCGAACCACTCGGTGCGCTCCAGGCGCTCGTCGGCGAACTGGGCGTGCCGGTGCTGCTCGAGCGCCCGCCCGCCGCGCTCGAAGGCGAGGAGCTCCTCGTGCCGGAGCCGGTGGAGGCGCTGCCGGGGATTTCCGCTGGTGCCGATCTTGATCCGCTCGCCGAAGCGGATGTAGTAGACGACGTCGACCCGGGGCGGCGGGAGCTCGCCGTCGGGAGCATCGCCGAGCCGCCACTCGCAGGCGGCGCAGAGCCAGGCGGAGGGGAGCCGGACGCCCAGGCGGGACCCGCACGCCGCGCACGGCGAGGGCAGGGCGTCGATCACGCCGTCCTCGCGGGCGACCCAGTCGTGCGCGAGCTCGAGGTGCGCCGCGCAGAGCGCGAGGGGGGCGCCCGTCTCGGCCGAGGAGGCGCACCCTCCGATCGCGCACGCTGACATGCCGCCGACGCTAGGTGCGACCCCCGACATCGCGCCGCCGTCGACCGCGCCGCCGCGAGCACGCAGGAGTCGGAGTGCTCGCTCCCGAGGACGGCGGCACCCGCGCGCTCGCTGCCCGGCGGATCAGCTCAGGCGGTCGACCAGCGACGAGGCGAGGCCCGTGTAGCCGCCCGGCGTCAGCGCCAGCAGGCGCTCCTTCGCCGCGTCGCCGATGTCGAGACCCTGCACGAAGACGGCGAGGTCGTCGGCACCGAGGCGCTTGCCGCGGGTCAGGTCCTTCAGCAGCGCGTACGGGTCGGTGATCGAGGAGCGGCCGGCCGCCACCTCCGCGCGGATCACCGTCTGGATCGCCTCGGCCAGCACCTCCCAGTTGCCGTCGAGGTCGGCGGCGAGGGCGGTCGGGTCGAGGTCGATCTCGAGCAGGCCGCGCGCGATGTTGTCGAGGGCGAGGAGGGAGTGGCCGAACGCGACGCCGATGTTGCGCTGCGTGGTCGAGTCGGTGAGGTCGCGCTGGAGGCGCGAGGTGACCAGGGTCTGCGCGAGCGAGTCGAGCAGGGCGCTGGAGAGCTCGAGGTTCGCCTCGGCGTTCTCGAAGCGGATCGGGTTGATCTTGTGCGGCATCGTGGACGAGCCGGTCGCCCCGGCCTGGGGGATCTGCCGGAAGTAGCCGAGCGAGATGTAGGTCCAGACGTCGGTGCAGATGTTGTGCAGGATGCGGTTCGCGTGCGCGGCCCTGCCGTAGAGCTCGGCCTGCCAGTCGTGCGACTCGATCTGGGTGGTCAGCGGATTGAAGACGAGGCCGAGGGAGGTGACGAACTCCTCCGCGAGGGCGGGCCAGTCGGTGCCGGGGTCGGCGGCGAGGTGCGCGGCGAACGTGCCCGTCGCTCCGCTGAACTTGCCCAGGTACTCCGTCGCCTCGATCTGCGCGACGACCCGCTCGAGCCGGTACGCGTAGACGGCGAACTCCTTGCCCATCGTGGTCGGGGTCGCGGGCTGGCCGTGGGTGCGGCTGAGCATCGACTCGTCGCGGTAGCGGACGGCCAGCTCCCGGAGCGACGCGACGACCGAGCGCAGCTTCGGCAGCCAGATCTCGCCGACGGCCTGACGGACCACGATCGCGTAGGAGAGGTTGTTGATGTCCTCGCTGGTGGCGGCGAAGTGGGTGAGCTCGGCGATGCGCTGCAGTCCGAGCTCCTCGAGCCACTGGCGGACGAGGTACTCCACGGCCTTCACGTCGTGGCGGGTGCGGGCCTCGAGGGCGGCCAGCTCGTCGATCTCGGGCTGGCCGAAGTCGCGGGCGCGGCGGCGGAGCTCCTCGGCGGTCGCCGCGTCGACGGGCTCGGAGCCGAAGAGGCGGCGGTCGGTCAGCGCCAGCAGCCACTCGACCTCGACGTGCACCCGCGCGCGGTTCAGCCCCGCCTCCGAGAGGTACTCGCCGAGCGACGAGACGGCACCGCTGTAGCGACCGTCGAGGGGGCTCAGCGGCTGGGTGGGGAGCGAGGTCATGCGGTGGTGCCTTCCGGTTCTCAGGTGTCCTGCGCGAGGGCGGCGCGCGCGTCGGTGGAGTCGGGGCGGACCGAGCGGTTGCCGCGCAGTCCTGGTTCGATCTGGGCGAAGAGGGCCCGGCAGGCGCGCTCGATCAGCGCGAGCACCGAGTCGAACGCCGCCGCATCGGAATAGTAGGGGTCGGGGACGTCGCCCTGCGGGGAGAGGCCGGGCTCGAAGTCGAGCAGGCGGCGGATCTTCTGCCGGTCGACCTCGGTGCGCGCCCAGGAGCGCAGCGCGCGCTCGTGCCCGTGGTCGAGCGCGACGACCAGGTCGAACTCGGCGAAGCGGGACGGGTCGAAGAGCTGGGCGCGGTGGCGGCCCCCGTCGAAGCCGTGACGCTCCAGCGCCGCGAGGGCGCGGCTGTCGGCGTGCTCGCCGAGGTGCCACTCGCCGGTGCCGGCCGAGCTGATCTCGATCGCGGAGCCGAGCCCCGCCTGCTCCGCCAGGGAGCGCAGCACCACCTCGGCCATCGGCGACCGGCAGATGTTGCCGGTGCAGACGAAGCACACGGCGAAGGCCGAGGGCGCAGGGGAGTCGGGGGTCACCCGCCCATCATGGCGCACCGCGGCTCCTCCACAGCAGGCCGATCGCGGCCGTCGTCCACCGATGGCGCGCGCGGCCTCCCGGGCGGCGGCGGCGCGGCCGATGCCGGCTGCCGAGCCCGAGGTGTCAGTCCTGACGGCGGCGGAGGAAGGGGCGCAGGAGGAGGCCGATGAACCAGTTCACCAGGGCGAGCACGAGGGCGCCGAGCACGCCCCACCAGAAGCCGTCCACGACGAGGCCGAAGCCGAAGAGGCCGCTGATCCAGGCGGTCAGCAGCAGCAGGAGGCCGTTGACGAGGAACGAGACCAGGCCGAGCGTCAGCACGTACAGGGGGAACGCGACCACCCGCACCACTCCGCCCACGACGGCGTTGACGACGCCGAAGATCACCGCCACCAGCAGGTACGTGAGGACCGCCGCGGCGGGGCCCTCCTCGTACGGGTCCACGCGCACGCCCGCCACGACCAGGGTCGTGAGCCAGATCGCGACGGCGTTGGTCAGGAGGCCGAGGAGGAGTCTGCTCATGCCTCCACTATCCCCGCAGGCGGGGCGCGCCGCGAGCCGGGGCTCAGGTGAGGGGCCCGCCGATGGTCGGCTCGGGCGCAGGAGTGCAGAGGCGGGGGTCGTCGGCGCAGGTCCGCGGAGGGAGCACCGCGGTGGGCTCGGGCTGCGGCAGGGGCTCCGCCGTCGGCTGCGGGGCCTCGGTCGGCTCGGGGGCGGGCGCGGGAGCCGGCTCCGGAGCCGGCTCCCGCGCCCGCC
>NZ_PSTO01000073.1:0-3589 GCF_002930975.1 Rathayibacter sp. AY1A3
GGCGTGGGGTGGGCTCCGGGGAAGGGCGGTGAGGAGCGGAGCCGCGTGCCGCTCCGGAGCGCCCGCCGCGATGCTCAGGACAGCCGGACGCCCGTCAGCGCGAGGCCCGCGGCCGCCGCCGCGACGGCGAGCGCCGCCGTGCCGACGCCGTACCCCAGGCCGGCCGCCCAGCGCCGGTCGAGCAAGAGCCGCGCGGTCTCGACGCTCGCCGTGCTGAACGTGGTGAAGCCGCCGAGCACGCCCGTCCCGAGCACGGCCCGCCACACCGGGTCGAGGACGCCGGCCAGCACGAGCCCGGTGACGACTCCGAGCAGCAGCGACCCGCTGACGTTGATCAGCGCGGTGCCGACCGGCCAGCGCGCCGGCACGAGCGACCGCGCGACCCCGTCGACGACGAGCCGTGCGGCCGCTCCGACTCCGCCCGCGAGAGCGACCGCGAGCAGCAGGCCGGGCGTCACGCCGCCGCCCTCCGCCGCCCCGCGACCGCGATGCCCAGCGCCGCGGCGAGCACGCCCAGCACGAGCGTGCCGCCGGTGTAGAGCAGGTACTCCACGACGTGGCCGCCCTCGAGCAGCGCGACCGTGTCGAGCGAGAAGGTGCTGTAGGTCGTGAATCCGCCCAGCACGCCGGTGCCGAGCAGGAGGCGCAGGGTGCGGCGCCCGCCCTCGTCCGGCCCGCGCCGCGCCAGCGCCTCGAGCAGGAGGCCCAGGAGGAACGCGCCCGGCAGGTTCACGGCGAGCGTCGCGACCGGCACGACGCCCAACGGGGGCAGTGCGGCGCCGATCGCGGCGCGGGCAGCCGTGCCGACGGCTCCGCCCGCCGCGACGAGGAGGATCGCGGAGGGGCGCAGGTGGAGGGGTCGCGTCACTCCGCGAGGTCCCAGGGCGCCGGGCGCGACGGGTCGCGGTCGGCGCGCGGGACGACGAGCACGGGGCGGTGCTGGCGGTGCGCGAGGTGGGCGGCGACGCTCCCGCTGAGGAACTCGGCGATGCTCGCGAGCACGCCCGCGTCGCGGGTGCCGACCACGATCATCCGTGCGTCGACATCCTCGGCGACCTCGGCGAGCGCCAGGGCGGGCTCGCCCCGTGCCGCGCGCAGCGACCACTGCACGGTGCTGCCGTCCAGCTCGTGCTCGACCGTCTCGCGGAGCCCGGGCGGGAGGGACGGGCCCTCGCCGCGGTCGGCCGCGGCGCCGACGAAGCCGAGCGGGATGCCGCCGGTCATCGGATCGACGTACTCGCCGACGAGGTACGGATCGGCCGAGACCGACACGAGCAGCAGGGCGGCTCCGGCGTCGGCGGCGACGCGGGCGGCGGTGCGCAGGACCTCGGGTCGCTGGCCGTCGACGATGCCGACGAGGACGGGCCCGGTGGGGGTGGGTGCGGTCATGAGGAGCTCCTTCCCGGTTGCGCCCCATCCTGGCACCGCGCGGGCGCGAGCGGTCGGAGCATCCGTGCCGGATCCGTCGTGATCGTTCCGTTATGCGCGGGCCTCGGGCTAGAGTGGCTCGTCGCCGGATCCCCACCGGCCCCCGACCCCCCGTCACCACCGTCATCCGAGGAGAACGCACGCGTGTCGAAGCCAGGCATTCCCATCCCTGAGGAGAGTGCCGGCACCCCGACCACTGCACCCCTGACCCGACGCGAGGCCCGCGAGGCCGAGCGCCGTGCGGCCCGGGCCGAGACGGAGACGGGCGCGGCGACCGCCGGCACCGCGGTCGAGGGCAGCGGATCGGACGACTCCGCCGCTTCCGCAGGCGCTGGCGACTCCGCGCCCACCGCCGTCGACGCCGCAACGGCCGTGGCGACCGCTCCGACCGTCTCGGTCGAGGTCCCCGCCGTCGCCTCCCCCGCCTCCCGGTCGATCCCGGCCTCACCGCGCCGCGCGTCCGCCTCCCGCCCCGTCGCTCCCCGCGCCGCCGAGCCCGCCCGGGCCCGCGGCCTCAGCCGCCGCGCCCTGGCCTTCGGCACCTTCTCGGTGGTCGGCGGCCTCTTCGCCACGGCCGCGATCCCCGCGTACGGCGCCCGCAGCTCCTCCGCCACCGCGACCGGCCGCGCCGCCGCGAACCGGGTCGGCCTCCAGAACCTCACCGTCTCCTCCGACGCCGCCGGCCAGACCGCCGTCCGCGACGCCTTCGCCGCACCGACCCAGGCGCAGCTCGACGAGGCCAGCCGCCAGGCGGCCGTGCTCTCCGGATCCAACGGCGGCGAGTTCTCGACCGTGCAGACCCGCGCGGTCGGCGACGACTACCCGTGGCCCTACGAGACCATCGACGACGACGGCGGCGGACTCTCGCCCCTCGGCTACTACTACCGCGAGTGCGTCGACTTCGTGGCCTGGCGCCTCAACCGCGACGCCGGCCGCACCTCCGCGCCGTGGAAGTACACGTGGGGGAACATCACCCCGCTCGGCGGCAGCGCCTACGAGTGGCCGGACAACTGGGCCGCGAAGGGCTGGGCGACCAGCAGCGTCCCGATCGTCGGCTGCGTCGCGTGGTGGACCTACAACCACGTCTCGTACGTGCAGAAGGTCAACGACGACGGCACGGTGCTCCTCGAGGAGTACAACTACGGCGGCAAGCACAGCTACGTGACCCGCACCTTCCCCACCGCGCAGGTCCCGCTCTTCCTGTACCCGCCGGTCCTCTAGGGGGCCAGTTCCCGTCCCGCCTCGGCGGGCGGAAGCGTCGCAGTCCCGCTCCCGGCGCGCGTCAGCCGAGCGCGGCGAGGAGGATCGCGAAGGCTGCCGTCGTCGGATCGACGAGCGCCATGTGGTCGGCGTCGGCGAGCTCGTGCAGCTGCACGGCGGGGTGCCGGTCGGCGTAGCGGCGGCTGTAGGTGACGGGGACGTCCTCGTCGAGCGTGCCGTGGATCAGCGTGGTCGGCTGCGGCGGCGCCGGCAGCTGCGCGGGGTCGGCGCCCGGGAGCAGCGCGAGGTCGCCGCCGAGGAGCTCCCCCACGGCGTCGTCGCTGAGGCGGTCGGCGGAGGCGGCGGCCAGGTCGAGCACGCCCGCCAGTGCCACCACAGCGGCGACGTGCGGCGACGGACGGGCGGCCTGCGACCAGACGGCGAGGTGGCCGCCGGCGGAGTGGCCGACGAGGGCGACCGATCCGGCGCCGGGCAGCAGTGCCGGGAGCGCCGCGAGCACGGCCAGGACGTCGTCGCCGGTGCCCGGCCAGCCGCCTCCCGGGTCGCCCGTGCGCCGGTACTCGGGGAGGAGCACGTCGTGCCCGCGGTCGGCCAGTGCCGCCGCGAGCGGCCGGGCGTGCCGCCGGTCCCACCGCGCCCGCCAGAACCCGCCGTGCACGAGCACGACCGGCCGGCGCGCCTCGCCGGGCGCCCCGCGGAAGACGTCCGCGATCTGCTCCGGAGCCTCCCCGTACCGGCGCACCTCGTCCGGCTCGCGCCCCTCCGACTGCTGCATCCCCCCAGTACCTCCCCGCGAGACGCCACGTCGGTGCGCCCGGCACGGCGTGTCGCGTACCGGAGCGGCATCCCGCGGAGAGGGAGGGGACCGCGTCAGGACTCGAACCAGCCCCGGGGGTGGTGGTCGGCCGTGAGGGGCGTGCGCGGGCGCACCGACGTGGCG
>NZ_PSTO01000074.1:0-3108 GCF_002930975.1 Rathayibacter sp. AY1A3
CCTCCTGATCCGACCCCGGGCCGGGCGGAGGGGGGCCGCCCGGCCCGGGGTCGGATCAGGAGGCGAGCAGCGCCTCGGTCTCGCGGCGCAGCTCGAGCGCCTCGGCGAGGGACTCGTCGATGATGACGTCGTCCCAGCCGACCGTCGCGCCCTGCGCGATGTCGTTGCGCAGCTCGACGTGGTGGGCGAGCGCGACGGGGAGGGCGCCGGTGGCGACCGAGTGCTTCGCGGAGACGAGCTTGCCGTAGACGGTGAAGCCGCCCTCGCCGTCGAGGAACTCGCCGGCCTTCAGGTCCTTCTTGGCCGTCGCGACCACGTCGCCGTAGAAGCCCTCGGGGTGGCCGGTCGAGATGCCGCGCAGGGCGGCGTTGGCGATCGACATGTTCAGCTCGAGGCCGACGTAGTGGTACGGGCGGTAGAGCGCCGCGTACTGCTTGGTCGGGTCCGGGTGCCACGGGTACTCGTCGAAGCAGGTCGACACGTAGGGGTTGGTCGCCTTGACGACGACGTAGACGCCCTCCTGGGTGTTGTGCGGGATGAGGGCGCCGTCGCGGGTGACGCTCGACATCACGTCGACGGTGCCCTCGTGGTCGAGCGCTCCGCCGATCGAGCGGGGGCGGCTGATCGTGGCGATCTCCTCGACGTCGCCCGGGGTGAAGGTGAGGCCGGCGTCGGAGGGGACGAGCCCGGCCGCGTTGGCGACGGCGGCCATCTCGATGGCGGCCTTGGTGCCGTCGCGGAACGAGGTGTGCATGTAGGGGTTGAGCTGGCCGGAGTCGGTGAGCTCCTTGCTGAACTCCCAGTTCTCCCAGACGTTGTCGGGGTTCATCTGGTGGTAGTGCTCGAGGTACTTGGCGCCCTTGCCGGCGCAGACGACGTCGAAGCCGCTGGTGCGGGCCCAGTCGACGAGCTCCATGATGAGGGCCGGCTGGTCGCCGTAGGCCATCGAGTAGACGATGCCCGCCTTCTCCGCCCGCTTGGCGAGCGCCGGTCCGGCGAGGGCGTCGGCCTCGACGGTGACCATGATGATGTGCTTGCCGGTCTCGATCGCGCGGAGGGCGTGGTGCACGCCGACGATGGGGTTGCCGGTCGCCTCGACGATGACGTCGATGTCGTGCTCGAAGAGGACGGCCGCGTTGTCGACGATGGTGGTGGTGCGGTTGGCGAGCGCCTCGGGGATGTCGGCGGCCATCGCCTCGGCGGGCCAGTCGACCAGCTCGAAGGCGCCGCGGGCGCGGGCCACGTTCACGTCGGCGATGGCGACCACGTGGACGCCGGGGATGTTGCGCGCCTGCGAGAGGTACATGGTGCCGTAGCGGCCGGCGCCGATCAGCCCGACGCGGATGGGGCGGCCCTCGCGTTCGCGATCGCCGAGGAGTTTGTACAGGTTCACGTTGACCTCTCTGGTCCGGTGGCGCACGGACGCGGAGAGCCGCCGGTGAGGGCGGTGGACGTCGTCGTCGTGCGCAGTCTTCTTCGGAGGAATTCTGCTGACCGGTCGGGGTGGAACCGGTACCAGTTTTGTACCAGCGCCCGTTAGGCTGTGTCAACAGCAGTTCGCATCGCGGCGTTCGACGAGGACCCCGCCGGCCCCCGGGAGGACCCGTGCAGAAAGCTCCGACGATCCGCGACGTCGCCCGCACCGCGGGCGTCTCGGTCTCGGTCGTCTCCCGCGTGCTCAACGACGGCACCGGCCCGGTCGCTGTCGACACCCGGCGCCGCGTGGTCGAGGCGATCGACGAGCTCGGCTTCCGCCCCCGCGCCGCCGCCCGCGAGCTCAGCCAGGGGCAGGCCCTCGCGATCGGCCTGGTCCTGCCCGACCTCACCAACCCGTTCTTCGCCCGCCTCGCCGACAAGGTGGTCTGGGAGGCGCGCGCCCGCGGGGCCCAGGTGCTCCTGGTCACCACGCAGGAGGACTCCCACGTCGAGGGCGAGTCGCTCACGAGCCTGCTCGACCGCTCCGTCGGAGGCGTGATCGCCACCCCCTCCGGCGACAACCTCGAGAAGTGGTCGCGCCTGCGCCGCGCCGGAGTCGACGTGGTCTTCGTCGACCGCACCACGCCCGGGCTCGACGACGTCGACGTCGTCAGCATCGGCAACTCCGCCTCCGCCGCCCGGGCCACCGACCACCTGATCGCGCTCGGCCACACCCGGATCGCGATCCTCTCCGGACCCGCGCACACCTCCACCGGCCAGGCCCGCGTCGCCGGGTACCGCGCCTCCCTCACCGCGGCCGGCCTGCCGCTGGACTCCACGCTCGTGCGCGACGTGCCCTTCCGCGGCGACGTCGGCGGCGAGGCGGTCGCCGCCCTCCTCGCGCTGCCGGAGCCGCCGACCGCCCTCGTCGTCGCCAACACCGCGCAGGTGCGCAGCGCCGTGCACCGGCTCTTCCAGCTCGGCATCCGGATCCCGGAGGCCCTCTCGGTCGTCGTGTTCGACGACAACCCGTGGAGCGAGCTGGTCACCCCGCCGCTCAGCGTCGTCCGCCAGCCGATCGACATGCTCGCCCGTCACAGCGTCGAGCTCGTCCTCGCCCGCATGCAGGGCCGCCTCCCCGAGGCCCCGCAGCACATCGAGGTGCAGGCCGACCTCGTCATCCGCTCCAGCTGCGCCGCACCCCCGCAGCGCTGATCCCCCTCCCCCCTCCGAAAGGCACGCCATGTCCGATCCCGTCGTCGTCACCGCGATCTTCACCCCCGCCGAGGGGCAGCGCGACGCGCTCGTCGCCGCCCTCTCCACCGCCATCGCGGAGGTGCACGAGGAGGAGGGCTGCGAGCTCTACGCGATCCACGACTCGCCCGACGGCACCATCGTCATGCTGGAGAAGTGGACGAGCGGCGACCTGCTCGACGCGCACGGCGCCGGAGAGCCGGTCGTCCGCCTCAACGCGGCGATCCGCGGACTCGTCGCCCACCCGCCCGTCGTGACGCGGCTCGTCCCGATCCCGGCCGGCACCTCGCAGCAGGGCGAGCTCTAGCACCCGGGGGCGGGGCCGCTCCGGATCCGGATGCCGAGCTGGAAGAGCCGGTGCACGGCGCTGCGCACCTGCGCGGTGTTGGCGACGACGAGGGCGGTCGCCGCCGACGTCGCCGCGGAAGGGCACGTCGC
>NZ_PSTO01000075.1:0-2837 GCF_002930975.1 Rathayibacter sp. AY1A3
GCGCGGTCGTGGGCATCGGGGACGGAGCAACGGTGGGCGCCGCAGTCGGCCCGGCGGTCGGTGCCGTGGTGGGAGTCGCCGTGGGCGCGGTGGTCGGCGGGGTCGTCGGTGCCGTGGTCGGCCCGGCGGTCGGCGTCGGAGTCGGCGCCACCACCTGCGACGCCGGCAGGATCTGCACGATGGTCGGACGCGGTGCCGCCACCGCTCCCGCCGCCGTCGATCCGTAGTCCGGGAAGAACGAGGTCGGCGCCTCGAAGGTGCCCTCCTCGCCCGGGTGCTGCACCGCCACGAACACGTGCTGGTCGAGGTCGTGGACGATCGGTCCGCAGGTCTCGGCGTCGCGGGGCACCGAGAGGAACTGCTCCACCCTGCCGCGCGTCGCGCCCTCGAGCGCGACCTTGAAGAGCCCGTCGTTGTAGCCGATGCCGCTCGGGGCGCCGTCGGTCGAGATCCAGAGGTTCCCGACCGAGTCGAAGGCCAGGTTGTCCGGGCACGAGATCGGCGAGACCTGGTCGGCCGGGAAGCCGGAGAAGTAGACGACGTCGCCCTGCGCCTGGTCGCCGCAGAGCATCAGCAGGTTCCAGGTGAAGGTGCGGCCGGTCTGGTCGCCGCCGTCCTCGATGATCTCGACGATGTGGCCGTCGCGGTTCTCGGTGCGCGGGTTGACCTCGGTCGCGCCCTCCTTGGCGCCCTCGGTGCCGCGGGCGGAGTTGTTGGTGCAGGCCACGTAGATCCGGCCGCTGACCAGGCTGGGCTGCACGTCCTCGCAGCGGTCCATCTTGGTCGCGCCCGCGGCGTCCGCCGCCTGGCGGGTGTGCACGAGGACCTCGGCGACGCTCATCCCGGCGATCGTCGAGGCGCCGTTCAGCACCAGGGGCAGCCACTCGCCGATGCCGTCGAAGCCGCCGTCCGAGGGGACCGCCCCGGTGCCGGTGATCTCGGCGACGGGGGAGTCGCCGGTGAAGCGGGCGACGTAGAGGTCGCCCTCCTCCAGCAGGGTCTTGTTGTGGGCGCGGTCGCCCTCGATGTAGCGCTTCGTCGAGACGAACTTGTAGAGGTAGTCGAAGCGCTCGTCGTCCCCCTGGTACGCGACCACGCGGCCGTCCGGGGCGATGATGACGTTCGCGCCCTCGTGCTTGAGCCGGCCGAGCGCCGTGTGCTTCTTCGGCGTGGAGTCGGGGTCGAAGGGGTCGAACTCCACGATCCAGCCGAAGCGGTTCGGCTCGTTCTCGTAGCCCGGGGTGCGGGCGTCGAAGCGGGGGTCGTCGAGCTCCCAGAGGCGCGAGGTCTCGGAGTCGGCGAGGCCGTAGCGCTTCTCGGCGTCGCTCGTGCCGACGGCGCGGAAGTAGCCGTTGAAGTTCTCCTCGCCCGAGAGGATCGTGCCCCACGGCGTCGTGCCCCCGGAGCAGTTGCCGAGCGTGCCGAGCACGGTGCGGCCCTCGGGGTCGGCGACCGTCTTCAGCAGGTCGGTGCCGGCGGCGGCACCGGTCACCTCGTAGGGGGTGTCGAGCAGGTAGCGGCGGTTGCGCTCGCCCCCGCGGACGTAGGCCCACGGGCGGTCGACCGCGGTGCGGACCAGCTCGACGACGCTGAGGCCGTGGGCGGCGCGGCCGACGGCGCGCACGCGCTCCGGCTCCGCCTCGAGCTGCGCGGCCGGGAACATGATGCTCTCGTTCGTGTACTCGTGGTTCACGACGAGCAGGGCGCGGAGGCGCTTCGAGCCCGGGATCTCGACGATGTCGGTGTAGTCGTTGTTGTAGCCGAACTGCGCGGCCTGGGCGGCCTCCGTCTGGTCGGCGATGTCGAAGGCGGGGCTGTCGGCGAAGAGCGGGTCGCCCCAGCGGATGATCGGCTGCCAGGCGAAGCCCTCGGGGACGGTGAACCGGTCGACCGTGTACGGCACCGGAGCGATGGGAGTGAAGGCGAGCGGCGAGCCGTCGGCCGCGGTCGCCACGGCCGCCTCGGCGGTGGGCGCTCCTCCGGCGGAGGCGACGGCGACGGTGACCGCGCCGGCCAGGCCGAGGCCGAGGGCGCTGCGGCGGGAGAGCTGCGACGAGACGATGTCGCGGAAGTAGCTGTTGTGCGACGTGTTGCAGGTCGCGGTGGAGCAGGCGTTGGCGCACTTCAGCGCGCAGGTGACGGGGCTGCGCTTGCCGCGCACGTGGCCGGCCATCGGGAGGAGGAGCGGGCGGCGGGCGGTGTCTGACATGGAGGTCCTTCGATCACGAGCAGGAGACGCGATCGAGGCAAGCAGGGTGAGAGGGCGCCGATGCCGCCGGGTGGAGGCTCCTCCCTGAACGGAACGTGAACGTTCTCACAAGAAGGTGAGGCTCACCTTCCCTCCCGGCGGCCCTCCGAGCGCGCCTCCAGGACCGCCCCGACGTTCCCCGCGATCCATTCGACGACCGGCAGCAGACGCTCCGCCAGCTCCGCTCCCAGCGGCGTCAGCCGGTACTCGACGTGCGGCGGGACGACCGGCCGCGCCTCGCGGTGCACGAAGCCGTCCTCCTCCAGGATCCGCAGCGTCTGGGCGAGCATCTTCTCGCTGATCCCGCCGATCCGGCGCCGCAGAGCGCCCCAGCGCAGCGTGCCCGGAGCGAGCGCCGCGAGCACCAGGACGCCCCACTTGCTGGTGACGTGCCCGAAGACCTCGCGGCTCGGGCAGTCGGCGGAGTAGACGTCCCCGGCGAGCAGGGGGGAGTCGGCGATCGTCATGGGCGCTCCTCGGAACAGGGGTGATGACAGTACTAACGAAATAGTGGGTACTGCATTCCGGGAAGCAGAAGGAGGATGCGCCGGTTGCACCCTCCTGGCGGCGGACCCCGCCCGCCCCCACC
>NZ_PSTO01000076.1:0-2511 GCF_002930975.1 Rathayibacter sp. AY1A3
CGGCGAGATCGGCCGCTCCGGCCGCGGAGGGCCCCCGCAGGGCGCCGCCGCCCCCGGCACCCCCCCGTTCGAGGGGGGGGCCTCCCCCACCCCCCTCCTCCCCCCCGCCACCGCCCGCCCGCGGATCCGCGTCGGCGCCGTCCTCTACGGACTCGTCCTCGCCGCCGCCTCGATCGGCCTGCTCGTCGTCTCGGCCGACCCGGTGCTGCGCGCGCAGGTCGTCGAGCGCGGGATCACGCTCGAGCCCGGCGCCGCGCTCGCCCTGGCCGTCGCGGCGCTCGGCGCCATGGCGCTCCTCCTCGCGCTCGCCCGCCTGCTCGACCGCCGCGCCGCTCGCGACGACGGCTGACCCCGGCGCGGGACGCCGGGTGCTCGCAACCCCCTGCCCCGCATCCGCCGAGAGGCGCAGACTCGTCCCGGGCGATCGCCCGCCACCCCCTGGAGACGAGACCATGCCCTTCTGCGCCCTCGAGAGCCTCCGCTGATGGAGCTGGGCATCGCCGCGATCGTCGGCGTCTCGGTCCTCGTCGCGGTCGCCGTCTTCTCGCGGCGCCTCGGCGTCGCCGCCCCGATCGTCCTCGTGCTCGCCGGCGTCGGCCTCTCGTACATCCCCGGGGTGCCGGAGGTGGTCGTCCCGCACGAGTGGGTGCTCGACGGCGTGCTGCCGCCGCTGCTCTACGCGGCGGCGCTCAGCGTCCCGTTCATCGACTTCCGCCGGAACCTCACCACCATCACCGGCCTGTCGGTCGTGCTGGTGCTGATCTCGGCGGCCGGCGTCGGCGCGCTCCTCTTCCTCCTCCTCCCCGAGCTCGGGCTGGGCCTGGCGATCGCCGTGGGCGCGATCATCAGCCCGCCCGACGCCGTCGCCGCGACCTCGGTCGGCCGGCGGCTCGGCCTCCCGCCGCGGCTGCTCACCCTGCTCGAGGGCGAGGGGCTGATCAACGACGCGACAGCGCTGGTCCTCCTCCGCTCGGCCCTCGCCGCCGCCGCGGGGACGCTCGCGACGCCGTGGGCCGCGATCGGCGACTTCCTCTACGCGGTCGTCGTGGCCGTCGTGGTCGGGTTCGTGGCCAGCGTCGTCACCGTCTTCGTCCGCTCGCGGCTCGAGGACCCGGTGCTCAACACCGTCCTCTCCTTCATCGTCCCCTTCGTCGCGTTCATCCCCGCCGAGGGCCTGGGCGCCTCGGGCGTGCTCGCCGTGGTCGTCGCCGGCCTGCACACCGGGCACGCCTCCTCCCGCGCCTTCACCGCCCAGTCGCGGGTGAACGACCGGATCAACTGGCGGACCGTGCAGTTCCTGCTCGAGAACGGCGTGTTCCTGCTGATCGGGCTCGAGATCCGCTCGCTGATCCAGGACGCCGACAGCGCGCGCCTCTCCGTGCCCGGAGCGGTCGGGATCGGCCTGATCGCGGTGGTCGGACTGATCGTCGTGCGCTTCCTCTGGGTCGGCCCGGTCCTCCTCGGCGAGCGCTGGCAGACGCGCCGGGCCGAGCGCCGGGCCCGTGAGCAGAAGGAGCTGCTCGAGTCGCCCGAAGGGCAGGACCTGCCGAAGGAGGAGCGCGGCCGCGCGAAGCGGCGCTACCTGCTGCGGCGCAGCGACTACCGGCACTTCAGCCGCAACGGCATCGGCTGGCGCGGCGGTCTGGTGCTCGGCTGGTCCGGGATGCGCGGAGTGGTGACCCTCGCGGCCGCGCAGTCGCTGCCCGAGGACATCCCGTACCGTCCGCAGCTCGTGCTGATCGCCTTCACCGTGGCCGTCGCGACCCTGCTGATCCAGGGCAGCACGCTGCCGCTGCTGATCCGCGCGCTGGGCATCCGCGGGATCGACGTGCCCGAGGACCAGCGGGCGCTCGCGGGCCTGCTCGACGAGATCACCGAGAAGGGCCTCTCGGTGCTGGAGCACCCGGGCGACGCCGTCGAGGGCGCCGACGGCGTCGCTCCGGACGTCCTGGAGCGAGTGCGCCAGACGTCGTTCCTCCGCTCCGAGGCCGCCTGGGAGCGCTCGCGCGGCACGGAGCGGTCGGTCGCGGACACTCCGCACCGCCTCTACCGGGCGCTGCGCCTCGCCGTGGTCGCGGCCGAGCGGGAGGCGCTGCTGGACGCGCGCTCGCGCCGGGCCTACCCGCAGCGCATCCTCCGCGACGCCCAGTCGCTGCTCGACCTGGAGGAGACGCGGCTGCGGGTCCGGCGGGGCTCCGAGTCCTGAGGGCTCGGGATCGTGACGATCGCTCCCGGGGATGCCCGCGCTGATCCGCGCCCTGTGGAGGAGCGCCGAGCTCCTCGAGTGCGCCATCCGGATCGACCCCTCGGACCACGGCCGTCCGGCCTCCCCGGCATAGCCCGCCGATGCGTCACCCCCCGTTAAGCCCGCGCTCCCCGCTTCCTCTGGCACTGCCGTCGCCCCGCCCGTAACCAGTAGATCGTCTGACCGGGCGTCACCTTCACGTCGTAGAGCGTGAAAGCCGCGCCGGCGCCGCCGGTGCCCCCGGTGTTCCCCACGCTGTCGAAGTC
>NZ_PSTO01000077.1:0-2357 GCF_002930975.1 Rathayibacter sp. AY1A3
GCCACCGCGAGCACGGCCCGGCTCACCTCGGCTCCGGAGCTGGCCTTGGTGATGTAGCCGCGGGCGCCGGCGCGGATCACGCCGACCACGTCCTCCGCGTCGTCCGATCGCCGGCTCCGCCGCACGATCCAGACCACGAAGGCCACGATCAGCCCGAGCACCACGAGCGACCACAGCGTCCGCCCGGTCGCGGGCGCCCAGGGCATCGCCCCGGTGTACGCGCCGCCGAGCGACCAGAAGCCCTGCGCCACCGGCAGCATCGAGGCGAGCACGAGGACGCCGATCCCGGCGTGCACCCGGTCGAGCGAGCCGCGCAGCAGCCGCTCCACCGGCAGGGCGCCGTCCTGGTCGGGCAGCAGCAGCCAGGCCGCGGCGTAGAGGAGGAGCGCGGGCCCGCCCAGCACCGCGACGACGAGCACGATCCCGCGCACGATCAGCGGGTCGATGCCGAGCCGGTCGGCGATCCCCGCGCAGACGCCGCCGATCCAGCCGGGACGGCGGGGCAGGTCGAGGCCGCGCAGCCAGAGCACGAAGCGGTTCTCGGGCGCAGGGGGCGGATCGGCGGGGCCGGAGGCTCCCGGGTCGGGGCTCTCGGGGCCGGTGCTGTCCGGGCCGGCGCTGTCGGGTCCGGCCGCTCCGGGATCCGTCCCGATCGGCGTCGTCGCTGTGCTCGCCGCCTCCGTGCTGTCCGGCTCCGAGGAGCCCGGCGGGGTCGTGCTCTGTCCTGTCATGCTGCGAGTCTCCCGTGCGCTCCACGGCCCGGACCATCGGGGGAACCCCTGATCCGACCCCGAGAGCACCCCCGATCGTGCGGCCGACCTGTTTGGATGCAGGGGTGAGCACAGTCCCCGGCACCGCCGTCCGCCCCCCGCTGCAGCGGCCGCGGACGATGCTGCTCGGCGGGGTGTGCACCGCGGTCGCCGACCACCTCGGCTGGAGCGTGCGGAGGACCCGCCTCCTCGCCGTTCTCACGACCGCGCTCGGCGGGGGCGGCGCGCTCCTCTACCTCTGGCTCTGGGCGCTGGTGCCCCTCGCGCCGCTCGACTCGCGCGACGCGGATCCGGCCGTCCGCCGCTCCGCTCCCGTGGCCGGCCTGCTGACCCTCGCCGCCGCCGTCGCGGCGCTCGCCGTGCTGATCACCGTCGACAGCGGCGACGACGCCGACATCACGCGCGCGCTCGTCGCCGTCGGCCTGCTCGCGGGAGGAGCCGTCGGCTGGAGCCTCGGGCTCGACCGCGGCGACGCCGTCCGCCCCGCCCGGTACGGCTCCGCGGTGCGCCTCGCCTCCTGCGCGCTGCTGGTGCTCGCCGGAGCGGCCGTGCTCACCGGCCGCCCGAGCGCCCTCAACGCGGTGCTCGCCGTGGGTGTGCTGCTGATCGCCGCCGGCGTGCTGGCCGCGCCCCGGGTGGTGACCCTCTGGTCCGAGCTGATGGGCGAGCGCGCCGCCCGCGTGCGCGAGGAGCAGCGGGCCGAGATCGCCGCGCACCTGCACGACTCCGTGCTGCAGACCCTCGCGCTCATCCAGAACCGCGCCGGAGCCTCGAGCGAGGTCGCCCGCATCGCCCGCGCCCAGGAGCGGGAGCTGCGCGACTGGCTGTTCGAGCGCGACGTCCCGGTCGCCAACGACCTGGCCGCCGAGGTCCGGGCGATCGCCGCCGCCGTCGAGCTCGACTACCCCGTGCACCTCGAGGTGGTGGCCGTCGGAGCGTCCGTCCCCGGCGCCGCCGCGCTCCTCGCCGCGACCCGCGAGGCCGTGCTCAACGCGGCCCGGCACGCGGGCGGCGACGTCTCGGTGTACCTCGAGTCCTCCGTGCAGGGCGTCGACGTGTTCGTGCGCGACCGCGGCCCCGGCGTCGTCCTCGACGAGGTGCCCGGCGACCGCCTCGGCATCCGCGAGTCGATCATCGGCCGGATGGCGCGCGCGGGCGGCAGCGCGACCGTGCGCCCCGGAGTCGGCGGCACCGGCACCGAGGTGCATCTGCGGCTCCCCGCGGAGGTCGAGCGGTGACCCGCGTGCTGCTGGTCGACGACCACTCCATCTTCCGCTCCGGCCTGCGGGCCGACCTCGCCCCCGAGCTCGAGGTCGTCGGGGAGGCGGCCGACGTCGACTCCGCCGTCGGCCTGGTCGCCTCGCTCGCGCCCGAGGTGGTGCTGCTCGACGTGCACCTGCCGGGCGGTGCGGGCGGAGGCGGGGCCGAGGTGCTGCGGCGCAGCGCCGGGTCGTCGTCGCGCTTCCTGGCGCTCAGCGTCTCGGACGCCGCGGAGGACGTGGTCGGCGTGATCCGCGCCGGCGCCCGCGGCTACATCACCAAGGCCAGCTCCGGAGCCGAGGTGAGCCGGGCCGTGCTCGCGGTGGC
>NZ_PSTO01000078.1:0-2322 GCF_002930975.1 Rathayibacter sp. AY1A3
TGCAGCGCAGCGCGGATCTCGCCGATCGGTCGACCGGACTCGATCAGCATCACGATCGCCAGCCCGGCGTTGGCGGCCATGTGGGTGCCGATGATCGGCACGGAGGTCGTGATGGCACGGCCCTCGCGGTTCCCGATCCGGAAGCGGGTGCGGCCGAACTCCTGCTCGAGCACCGTCACGGTCCAGTCGGCGTCGACGCCCGGGAGGGAGGTGATCGTGGTGACCGGCACGCCGGCGACCTCGACGAGGCGCGCGCCCGCGGGGGAGTCGAGCGAGACGACGGCCCGGCGCGCGCGATCGGGCTGGAACAGCTGGGCCTTCTCGCCGAAGTAGGTGTCCATGTCGCCGTAGTCGTCGAGGTGGTCGTGGCTGAGGTTCGTGAAGCCGGCGACGTCGAAGACCACGCCGTCGACGCGGTGGCGGGTGAGCGCCTGGGCGCTGACCTCGATCGCGGCCGCGCCGACGCCCTCCTCCTCCATGCGGGCGACGAGCGCGTGCAGCTCCGTCGCCTCCGGGGTGGTCAGGCCGCTGGTCACCGAGGTGTCGCCGATGTGGCGCTCAGCGGTCGAGCTGAGGCCGGGCACGACGCCGAGCTGGCGGAGGATCCCCTCGAGCATGTGGACGGTCGACGTCTTGCCGTTGGTGCCGGTCACGCCGAGCAGCACGGGGGAGCGCTCGGCCGTCCCGTAGACGGCGGCGGCGACGGCGCCCAGGCGGGAGCGGGGGTCGTCTACCACGAGGACGGGCAGACCGGTCGCGCGCGCGGCGTCGGCGCCCGCGGTGTCGGTCAGCACGGCGGAGGCGCCGCGGGCCACGGCCTGCTCGACGAACTCGGCCCCGTGGCGGTTGACCCCGGGCAGGGCGACGAAGAGGTCGCCGGGCTCGACGTCGGAGGCGATCAGCGTCACTCCGCTGATCTCGGCCGTCAGGCCGCCCTCGTCGCCGATCTCGAGCGTCCGAGCGAGGGCGGCGAGAGGGACGGAGGGTGCGGTGAGGGGTCGGAGCATGGGGTCCTTCCATCGACGGCTCCGTGGGGGGCCGTGCGGCCGAGGGGGCGGTCGCACGCGGAGTCGTGGCTGTCACTCAAGCTAGGGGGTCTGCTTATGTGAATCCTTAGAGGATATGCGCGACCCGCGTGGAGGGGCACGGGTGGACAGAACCGATCGCCGGTGCTTCAGCAGTTGCGCAGGAACGGGTCTGTCTAGGCTCGGAGGATGACGTCGAACGAGAACGAGCCGACCGATGGGCGCCCCGTCCGCCGCCGAGCCCTGGTCATCGGGGGTGTGGCCGCCGCGGCGGGCCTGACCGCGCTGGGGGTCGGAGCCGCCATCGGGAACGGAGCGCCGGCGCCCTCGCCGACCCCCTCGACGGCGCCGCCCGCTCCGTCGCCCTCCGCCGCCGCGACCACTTCGGCGCCCACATCGGAGCCGACCGCCACTCCGACTCCCACACCCACTCCCTCCGCCTCCGGGATCGACCTCACCGCGCAGTCCGTCGACGACCCGGCGAGCACCTGGGTCGTCGTCAACAAGCTGCGGACGCTCGCGCCGGTCGACTACGTCCCCGCCGACCTGACCTTCCCCGACGTGCCCTACGTCAACCGGCAGCCGATGCGCCAGGCGACCGCGGACGCCCTCGTCCCGCTCTTCGCCGCCGCCCGCTCCGAGGCCGGCCTCTCACTGGCCGTGCAGAGCGCCTACCGCTCCTACGACACCCAGGTCAGCGTCTACGCGGGCTGGGTGTCCTCGCGCGGACAGGCGGGAGCGGATGCGACGAGTGCGCGCCCGGGGCACAGCGAGCACCAGACCGGCTGGGCGGTCGACGTGGTGGGAGCGTCGGGCGCGTGCGCGCTCGAGATCTGCTGGGGCGACACTCCGGAGGGGCAGTGGGTCGGCGCCAACGCCCACCGCTTCGGCTTCCTCGTGCGCTACAAGCCCGACACCACTCCGATCACGGGGTACGAGTCGGAGCCGTACCACCTGCGGTACGTCGGGACCCAGCTCTCCGGGTACCTGCACGACTCCGGCATCGAGACGCTCGAGCGCGTCTTCGGCCTTCCGGATGCGCCCGATTACGCGCCGGAGACCACTTCCTAGGCGGTCTAGCGATCACAGACGGACACGATCGGGCGTGACACGCGCCGCTCGTTACCGTACTGTTATTCGGAGCGCTTTCGGAGGCCCGTCTGACGGGTCTCCCACCCCCGCCTGGTGACATAGCCGCTTCCCCTGCTCCCGAGCCCGGTCCCCCGCCGAGCCGCCGACCCGTGAGACCTCTCTGTGCCCCCTCGCTCCACCCGCTCCACCCTGCCCGCCGACCACG
>NZ_PSTO01000079.1:0-2038 GCF_002930975.1 Rathayibacter sp. AY1A3
CGCGGCGATGGTGTCGGGGATCCGGCTGAACAGCACCGAGAAGATCACGGCGGTGCCCAGGGTGCCGCCGATCTGGCGGAAGAACGTGGAGGCGCTGGTCGCGACTCCCATGTTCGCCACGTCGACCGAGTTCTGCGAGGCCAGGGTGAGGGTCTGCATCATCTGCCCGAGCCCGAGGCCCAGCATCAGCATCCCGCCCATCATGAAGATCACCGGCTTGTCGATCGTCACGAAGGTGAAGTAGAAGAACGCGGCCGACATCAGGAACGTGCCGACGATCGGGAAGGCGCGGTAGCGGCCCGTGCGCGAGATGATCTGACCCGAGACGATCGAGGCGATCATCAGGCCGAGGATCATCGGCAGCATCAGGAAGCCGGACTCGGTCGGCGTGGCGCCGTTCACCAGCTGCAGGTACAGCGGGATCGCCATCATGCCGCCGAACATGCCGAAGCCGACGAGGACGCCCAGCACGGTCGCCATCGAGAAGGTCGGCGAGCGGAAGAGCTTGAGGGGGATGAGCGCGTCGTCGCCCATCATCCGCTCGGCCGCGATGAAGCCGATGACGCCCAGCGCGCCGACGATGTAGCAGACCCACGCGATCGGCGAGCCCCAGCCCCACTCGCGGCCCTGCTCGGCGATCAGCAGCAGCGGTCCCGCGGCGATGACGACGAGGGAGGCGCCCCACCAGTCGATCCGCACCGAGCGCTTGCCGGCGGGCTTGGGCAGGTGGAGGAACCGCACGACGATGAAGAGCGCGACGGCGCCGATCGGGAGGTTGATCAGGAAGACCCAGCGCCAGCCGGTGATGAAGAGGATCTCGGGGGTGCCGGCGAGCAGGCCGCCGATGAGCGGTCCGACGACGCTGGAGATCCCGAAGACGGCCAGGAAGTAGCCCTGGTACTTGGCGCGCTCGCGCGGGGGCAGGATGTCGCCCATCACCGTGAGCGCGAGCGACATGAGCCCGCCGGCGCCGAGGCCCTGCACGGCGCGGAAGCCCGCGAGGCCGAGCATCGAGGTCGAGAAGCCGGCGAGCGTCGAGCCGATCAGGAACAGCACGATCGCGATCAGGTAGAGCGGGCGGCGTCCGAAGATGTCGGAGAGCTTGCCGTAGATCGGCGTCGCGATCGTCGAGACGATCAGGTAGGCGGTGGTCACCCACGCCTGCTGCGAGAGGCCGTCGAGGTCGTCCGCGATGGTGCGCATCGAGGTGCCGACGATGGTCTGGTCGAGCGAGGAGAGGAACATCCCCGCCATCAGGCCGAAGATGACGAACAGGATCTGCCGGTGCGACATCACGGCGCCGGACGGCGTCGAGGTCGGAGCGGATGGAGCGGAGGCGGAGTCGGCCACGGTGGTCCCCTTGTCTGGCGGACGCGTCCAGGCACGGCGATCCGCCGCAAACGTTGCGTGCTGCGCAAAGTTACACCGCGTGCGGAGAGCGCGACAGAGCGTCCGGCGAGCCTGAACGGGATCTCAGGGCCGCCGTGCCGGGGCCGTGCGTCAGGCCGGAGCGGGGACCGCCTCGTCCGCCCAGCCGGCCTCACGGAGCGCTGCGCGGGCCTCGGCTCGGGCCGAGTACGGCGTGCGCACGCCGAGGATGTCGCGGTAGTTCTGGTGCCCGGGGCCGGCCCAGAGGATGGCGTCGCCCTCGTGCGCCAGGGACACGGCGACGCGGATGGCGCGCTTGGGGTCGTCGACCTCGTGGATCTCGGCGTCCGGACGGGCGGCGCGGGCGGCCTCGACGAGGGTGCGCCGGATCGAGGCCGGGTCCTCGAAGCGCGGGTGGTGGTCGGTGACGACCAGCACGTCGCTGCCCAGGACGGCGGCTTCGGCCATCGCCGGGCGCTTGAGCGCGTCCCGGTCGCCGTCGGCGCCGAACACCATGACCACGCGGCCGGGAGTGACCTCGCGGACGGCCTCCAAGGTGCGGGCGAAGGCGTCGGCACTGTGGCCGAAGTCGACGTACACCGTGGGGCCGCGCTCGCCCGAGACGCGCTCGGTGCGGCCGGGGAGGGAGGCGTCCACTCCGCCGTCGCGG
>NZ_PSTO01000008.1:0-120476 GCF_002930975.1 Rathayibacter sp. AY1A3
CGCGACCCGGCGCGAGGACCGGCCGCCGCTGCGCTACGCGGTCTCGGGAGGCGCCGCCCTGCCCGTCGCCGTGATCGAGCGCTTCCGCGAGGTGTTCGGTGATGCTCATCAAGGCTCCAGTCGTCGTTGACCGCCGCGGCGGATGCCGGGTGCTTCACCGTAGATCCGCCGGGCGGCCGCGTCGAGCGATCCGCACCGGATGTTCAGCACGGACGGGCGGGGAGTGCGCATCCCGGCGCCGAGCGGAAGGGGGTGCGGGAGGCGCGGGCGGCTGCCTACAGTCGGACTGCTGCGGCCCGGTTCCGCGGGTCGGACGACGGGAGGCGCGATGCGCGGCGAGGCGACGCTCTACACGGACGCGGTGGTGACGGCTCCGTTCGCCCTCGCGGTGATCGCAGAGGCGACCGGCTCGCGAGTGGTCGGCGCGCGGACCGCGGACGCGCACGTCCCGCTCTACAGCGGTCCGACGAGCGCGCGGGTCGAGATCGCGGGGTTCGGCGACAGCGTGCCGGTCACCGTCGACGTGCGCGACGAGCGCGGGATCGACGAGGCGCGCGCGGCCGCGCAGGCGCTCGGGCTGGAGCTCGCCGCCTACGCGGGCTGGGAGGTCGTGGCCGGCTTCTGAGCGTCGCGACGGACCAGGGCGAGGTAGTAGCGGCTGGGCGCCGTCCTCACGATCGCGGGCAGCAGGCGGTAGACGGCGAAGGTGCGCGAGAGCGCCCGCTCGAACCGCGCCTCCTGCCGTGCGGTCCAGTGGAAGCCGAAGGGCTCGCGGAGCGCCGCGGGGAGCAGGCCGGCGGTGATCAGGCGGAGGTAGGGGCCGAGCGGGCGCAGGTACCAGGCGGCGATGCTCGGGCCCAGCAGGTCGTGGGCGACGCGGCGGGCCGCGGGCGTGACCTCCAGGCGCTCCAGCTCCCGCTCCCAGTAGGCGTCGAACGCGGTGCGGGAGTCGGGCCAGAGGTCCGCGGGCATCTGCAGGGCCGCGCCGACGACGACGGAGCGGCGCACGATGTCGTCCGCCTCCTCCTCGCTCAGCGCGCCGAAGGCGCCCTCGTAGAGCTGCAGCATCGACTGGGTGAGCGTCGCCGCGACCCAGCGCTGCAGCTCCGGGTCGAAGGCCGTGTAGCCGGGGCCGCGCACGGGCACGTGCGCCCTGTTCACCCGGCGGCGTACGGCGCGGACGTCCTCGGGAGTGCCGTAGTGCAGGACGTAGAGGTAGGAGAGCGTCCCGTGCAGGCGGTTCACGGCCCGGTGCACGAAGTCGGAGTGGTCGGCGACGCCCTGCCCGACCGCCGGGTGCGCGATCTGGAGGAGGATCGCGCGCGCGCCCGCCAGCAGGAACACGCCCTCGCGGAAGACGTCCGGGGTGCGGGAGGCCGACGACATGGCTCCACGCTACGCGGGAGCGGCTGGCGGAGGAGGGGCCGGTGCCCCGGCGGGCGTCCGCACGGGAAGCCCGCGGCGGGTGCGGAGTAGACTCGGCGCGGCCCAGGGACAGTGCCGAGACTCCGGCGTCGTCCGGGCCACCTCGAACTCGAAACGCAAGCGCGCTCGGCGCGGAATGGGAATGCAGCGTGGATCTCTTCGAATACCAGGCCCGTGATCTGTTCGAGAAGTACGGCGTCCCCGTGCTCCCGGGCATCGTCGCCGACACGCCGGAGGAGGTGCGCGCCGCGGCGGAGAAGCTGGGCGGCGTCACCGTCGTCAAGGCGCAGGTCAAGATCGGCGGCCGCGGCAAGGCGGGCGGCGTGAAGGTCGCGAAGACCCCCGAGGACGCGTTCGCCGCGGCGCAGTCGATCCTCGGCCTCGACATCAAGGGCCACGTCGTCAAGCGCGTCATGGTCGCCGGCGGTGCGCGCATCGACCGCGAGTTCTACTTCTCGGTGCTGCTGGACCGGGCCAACCGCTCCTACCTCTCGCTCACCTCCTACGAGGGCGGCATGGAGATCGAGCAGCTCGCCGTCGAGCGCCCCGACGCCCTCGCGCGCGTCGAGGTCGTCCCCGGCCGGGGCATCGACCAGGCCAAGGCCGAGGAGATCGCCCGCGCGGCGAAGTTCCCGGAGGAGCTGATCGCCAAGGTCGCGCCCGTCCTGGTGAAGCTCTACGACGTCTACACCGGCGAGGACGCCACGCTCGTCGAGGTGAACCCGCTCGTGCTCACCGAGGAGGGCGACATCGTCGCGCTCGACGGCAAGGTCTCGCTCGACGAGAACGCCGGCTTCCGCCACGCGGACCACGCCGCGCTCGAGGACAAGGACGCCGCCGACCCGCTCGAGGCGAAGGCCAAGGAGAACGACCTCAACTACGTGAAGCTCGACGGCGAGGTCGGCATCATCGGCAACGGCGCGGGCCTGGTCATGTCGACCCTCGACGTCGTCGCCTACGCCGGAGAGAGGCACAACGGCGTGAAGCCGGCCAACTTCCTCGACATCGGCGGCGGAGCCTCCGCCCAGGTGATGGCGAACGGCCTCGACGTGATCCTCGGCGACGAGCAGGTCAAGAGCGTCTTCGTCAACGTCTTCGGAGGCATCACCGCGTGCGACGCGGTCGCCAACGGCATCCTCCAGGCGCTCGAGATCCTCGGCGACTCGGCCACGAAGCCGCTCGTCGTCCGCCTCGACGGCAACAAGGTCGAGGAGGGCCGCGCGATCCTCCAGGCCGCCGCCAACCCGCTCATCACGCTCGCCGCGACCATGGACGAGGGCGCCGACAAGGCCGCCGAACTCGCCGCCGCGTAACGGACCCGACGACTCAAGGAATCAGAGAACAAGCATGTCGATCTTCCTCACCAAGGACTCCAAGGTCATCGTCCAGGGCATCACCGGCGGCGAGGGCACCAAGCACACCGCGCTGATGCTCAAGGCCGGCACGAACGTGGTCGGCGGCGTCAACGCCCGCAAGGCCGGCACGACCGTCACCCACGGCGACGTCGAGCTCCCCGTCTTCGGCACCGTGAAGGAGGCGATGGAGGCCACCGGCGCCGACGTCTCCATCGCGTTCGTGCCGCCCGCCTTCTCGAAGGACGCCGTCATCGAGGCGATCGACGCCGAGATCGGCCTCCTCGTCGTCATCACCGAGGGCATCCCGGTGCAGGACTCCGCGGAGTTCTGGGCGTACGCGCAGGAGAAGGGGAACAAGACGCGGATCATCGGCCCGAACTGCCCCGGCATCATCACGCCGGGCGAGTCGCTCGTGGGCATCACCCCCGCGACGATCACCGGCAAGGGCCCGATCGGCCTCGTCTCGAAGTCGGGCACCCTGACCTACCAGATGATGTACGAGCTGCGCGACCTGGGCTTCTCGACCGCGATCGGCATCGGCGGCGACCCGATCATCGGCACGACCCACATCGACGCGCTCGCCGCGTTCGAGGCCGACCCCGAGACGAAGGCGATCGTGATGATCGGCGAGATCGGCGGCGACGCCGAGGAGCGCGCCGCGGACTTCATCAAGGCGAACGTCACGAAGCCCGTCGTCGGCTACGTCGCGGGCTTCACCGCCCCCGAGGGCAAGACGATGGGCCACGCCGGCGCCATCGTCTCCGGCTCGGCCGGGACCGCGCAGGCCAAGAAGGAGGCCCTCGAGGCCGCGGGCGTGAAGGTCGGCAAGACGCCGTCCGAGACGGCCGCCCTGCTCCGCGAGGTCTACGCGGCGCTCTAGCGCCCGTCCTCCCCGCACCACCGTCGGAACGGACGGTGCCCCTGCTCCGGCGGGCGGCGCCGTCCGTTCCGTCGTCGGGGCGGGCCTGACCGGAGTAGCGTCGCAGCGTGACCCGCCGCCTCGGACTCGACCTGCTGACCTTCGTGCCGTACCCGGAGGGCCCCGAGCAGCCCGGCGACGCCGCGCGGAGCCTCGAGGACGGGCTCGCTCTGCTCGAGCTCGCCGAGGAGCTCGGCTACGGCACCGGCTGGGTCCGCGTGCGGCACTTCGAGCGCTACCTCGCGTCTCCGATGACCTTCTTCGCGGCCGCCTCCCAGCGGACCCGCCGCCTCCGCCTCGGTACCGCGGTCATCGGCGCCCGCTACGAGTCGCCCGTGCGCCTCGCCGAGGATGCCGCGACCGTGGACCTGCTCTCGGGCGGACGCCTCGACCTCGGCGTCAGCAGCGGCTTCGCGCATCTCGCCTCCGTCTTCGACGGGGTGTTCGGGCAGGCCGAGCGCGACTTCCGCGAGGAGGCGCAGGAGCGCATCGCGCGACTCCGCGAGGCGCTCTCGGGCGCCGTGCTCGGCGTCGCGGAATCGGCCCTGATGTCGGTCCCGGTCGGCGCTCCGCTCGTGCAGCAGCCGCACGCGCCCGGCCTCGCCGACCGGCTCTGGTACGGGGCGGGAACGGTGTCCTCCGCGGTCCGGGCGGGCGAGCAGGGCATGCACCTGCAGGTGTCCACGCTCAACACGGAGGAGACGGGCCTGCCGTTCGCCGAGCAGCAGGCGGTGCAGATCCGCGCCTACCGCGAGGCCTTCGCCGCAGCGCACCCGGGGCGCACATCGAGGGTGACGGCGGGCCGGATCGTGCTGCCGCTGCTCGACGCCGCCGACGAGGAGGCGCACCGCCCCTTCATCGAGGGCTACCTCGCGCGGATGGACGACGAGGGCCGCCCCCGCACGGCCGACCGGTCGATCATCGCCGCCCCGATGTGCTTCAGCCCCCTCCATGTCGGGAGCCCGGAGCGGATCGTCGCATCGCTCGCCGCGGATCCGGCGCTCGCGGAGGCGGACGCGCTCACGGTGACGCTCCCGGCGGTCGGCGGGGTGGAGTCGCACCGGCGCATCCTGCGCGCCGTCGCCGAGCGCATCGCCCCGCAGCTGGGCTGGACGCCCGGCGCCTGAGGATCAGCGCCGCGCGAGCAGTGCCCGGACGGGCCGCTGCAGCAGGAGCAGGAGCAGCCACCAGAGCCCGACCGACGGGACCAGCAGCGCCAGCGCCAGTGCGACGAGGAGCAGCGCGAAGGGCAGCAGGGCTGGCGCGAGCGGCAGGGGCCCTGCGCCGGGCCGCCTGAGCTCCGGGTGCCGGGAGAGGCGCAGCTCGATCAGGACCAGCGCCCCGCTCATCGCGGCCATCGTGCCGATGTAGAGCCCGATCGTCGCCCGGGAGTCCGGGAACAGCGCCAGCGCGCTCGTCGAGAACGGGAAGAACGCCAGCGCGGCCAGCCAGAGCAGGTCCAGCCGCACCAGGGCGCCGTCGTAGTCCCCGGCGATCTCGAAGACGCGGTGGTGGGGGATCCAGAAGACGGCGATGACCGCGAAGGAGAGCGCGAAGGCGAGGACCGAGTCCAGGTGCTCCGCGAGCAGCGCCGGGACTCCGCCGCCCTCCCGGGCGACCTCGGGAGCCAGCTGCACCAGCGGCAGGACGAGGACGGTGATGGCGATGGCGGCGGTCGCGTCCGAGAAGTTGACGAGCCGGTCGAGCCCGCGCTCCGTCCGGCGGTGGGCCGCGTGTCCCCCGGGGCGCCCGCGGTGCACCAGGCGCTCGATCGGACCCGAGAGCAGGAGCAGCAGGAGCGCGAACATGTTGACGGCCGGCACCGCGACGGCGAGCACGAGGGCCGCGAGGAGGACGCTGATCACGATCAGCGACCTCGAGAGGGAGCGCCGCGGCTCCGCCCCCGGGGCCAGGAGATCCGGATCGCGGCGCACGATGAGCTGCATCGCGAGGGTCGCCGCGCTCGCCGCGATCATCGTGCCGATGTAGAGCGCGATGACGCTGCCGTCGGTGTCGAGCACGTTCGAGATCAGGTTCGCCGCGAAGGGGAGCAGGACGACCGCGGCCAGCCAGACGAAGTTCGCGACGACGAGCGCGGGCGAGTACCGGGCCACGCCCTCGAAGACGGAGTGGTGGACCGCCCAGAGCCGTCCGATCACGGCGAACGTGATGAAGAAGGCGGAGAGGGTGCCGTAGTGACCGGTGAGGAGGGACCCCAGATCGGCCGCGCGGCTCTCCTCGACCACGTCGACGAGGGGGAGGACGAGGAACGTGATGGCGATGGCGACGACGGCGTCGGAGAAGTTCACGAGGCGGTCCAGGCCGCGCTCCGTCCGTGCGTCCGAGGTCCCCGTCATGGCTCCGACACTAGAGGGCCGGGCGGCGCGCCCCTGACCCGCCTCCGAGCGCGCCGCCGCTAGGCTCGTCAGGCCCATGAACCGGATCACCGTCGCCCTCCTCGCCGCCTTCGACGCCGCGCTGTCGGCGCTGATCGGGATCGCGATCCCGCTCGTCCCGCTGACCGTCCTCTGGGCCGTGCAGTACGACACGACGGTCGACTTCGGCGTGTTCTGGCGGGTCGCCGCCGACGCCTGGCTGCTCGGCCACGGGGCCGACCTGCAGGCGGCGCTGGCCCCCGACTCCGCCCTCGCCGTCGCGCTGCCCGGAGGCGCGGACGCCTTCCCGGTGACGATCGCTCCGCTGGCCTTCGCGCTCCTCACCGTGCTGCTGGGCGCGCGCACCGGCCGCCGCGCCCAGGAGTCGCCGTTCCGGGCCATCGGCGTCCTCGTCGCGATCGCGACCTACCTGGCGATCGCGCTCCTGGTCTCGCTCGGATCCGCGGACCCGGCCGCCACCGTCGATCCCCTGCAGGGGACGCTGCTGCCGCCGCTCGTCTTCGCGCTGGGGGTGCTCGTCGGAGCAGCGCTCCACTCCGCCCGCAGCGACGAGGCCGACCCCCTCGGCGAGCTGGCCGCCTCCGCGCTCGACCGCGTCCCCGCGCCGGGGCCCGGGCTCGTCCTGGCGTCGCTGCGCGGGGGAGCGCTCGCCGCGGCGGGCGTGGTCGGCGTCGCGGCGGTGCTCGTCGCCGTGCTGCTGGTCGTGCACTACACCTCGGTCGTCGCGCTCTACGAGAGCCTGGGCGCCGAGGCGCTCGGCGGCCTGGCCCTCACTCTCGGGCAGCTGGCGTTCCTCCCGAACCTGGTGATCTGGGCGGCGAGCTGGCTGATCGGCCCGGGCTTCGCCCTCGGCACCGGCTCCTCCGTGAGCGCGGCCGGGACGCTGCTCGGACCGATCCCGTCGATCCCGGTCCTCGCCGCACTGCCCGCAGGGGACTCGGCCTTCGGATTCCTCGGGCTGCTCGTGCCGCTGCTCGCCGGGTTCGCCGCGGGATGGCGGCTGCGGCGCGGCGTGATCGAGGCGCTCGACGGACGCTCGCTTCTGCGCTGGGGCGCGGCCGCGGCCGGCGGGATCGGCGTGGTCGGCGGCCTGCTGCTCGGGCTCCTCGCCTGGTTCTCGGCGGGCGCCGCCGGGCCCGGGCGGCTCGCCCAGGTGGGCCCGGACCCGCTCGTCGTCGGGGCGGTCGCCGCCCTCGAGCTCGCGCTGGCCGCGTGCCTGGGCCTCGCCGCGGGCCGCAGCCGACGCGGCTGACGCCGGCGGAGGCGTCCCCCTAGACTTGCGCAGTGCTGAAGTTGGTCGTGCTCCTCTCCGGCGGCGGATCGAACCTCCGCGCCCTGCTGGACGCCACCGGCGACGAGGGCTTCCCCGCCCGCATCGTCGCGGTCGGCAGCGACACCGACGCCGAGGGCTTCCGTCACGCGGAGGAGCGCGGAGTCCCCGCCTTCACGGTCGCGCCGCGCGACTTCCCCTCGCGTGACGAGTGGGGCGCCGCCCTGCTCGGGTGCATCCGGGAGTGGGAGCCCGACCTCGTCGTCTGCGCGGGCTTCATGCGCATACTGCCGCCCGTGGTGGTGGACGCGCTCAGCCCGCGGATGATCAACACGCATCCCGCCCTGCTGCCGCTCTTCCCCGGCGCTCACGCCGTCCGCGACGCCCTCGCCGCCGGCGCGACCGAGACCGGCGTCACCGTGCACGTGATCGACACAGGCGTCGACACGGGCCCCGTCATCGCCCAGGAGAGCCTCGCCGTGCTCCCCGGCGAGAGCGAGGACGCGCTGCACGAGCGCATCAAGACCATCGAGCGTCGCCTGCTGGTGCAGACGGTGCTCGACATCGCCCACGGAACCGTCGACCTCGAGGAGCTCGCCCGCGCATGAGCATCACCGCCCACGACCCCAGCAGCTACGACGACCGCGACCGGGTCCCCGTCCGCCGGGCGCTGATCTCGGTCAGCGACAAGACCGGCCTGCTCGAGCTCGGAGCGGCGCTCGCCGCGGCCGGCGTCGAGCTCGTCTCCACCGGCTCGACCGCAGCGACCCTCCGCGGAGCCGGCCACGACGTCACCGACGTCTCGGCCGTCACCGGGTTCCCGGAGTCGCTCGACGGCCGCGTGAAGACGCTGCACCCGGCCGTGCACGCGGGCATCCTCGCCGATCTGAGGCTCGCCTCGCACCGCGAGCAGCTGGAGCAGCTCGACATCGCCGCGTTCGAGCTGGTCGTGGTGAACCTGTACCCGTTCCGCGAGACCGTCGCCGGCGGCGCCGACGCGGCGACCGTGGTCGAGAACATCGACATCGGGGGCCCGGCCCTCGTCCGCGCCTCCGCGAAGAACCACGCGAACGTCGCGATCGTCGTCGATCCGGCCGACTACTCCGGGATCGCGACCGCCCTCGCCGACGGCGGCACGACGCTCGCCGCGCGCCGCACCCTGGCGGCCCGCGCCTTCGCGCACACCGCCTCCTACGACTCCGCCGTCGCCGCCTGGTTCGCCGGGCAGGAGGCGGCCGAGGGCGTCGAGGGCTCGGTCGAGATCCGCGGGACCCTGCAGCAGGTCCTCCGCTACGGCGAGAACTCGCACCAGAAGGCGGCCCTCTACGTCTCGCCCGACGGCACCGGCATCGCGCAGGCGACGCAGCTGCACGGCAAGGAGATGTCCTACAACAACTACGTCGACGCCGACGCGGCCGTCCGCGCGGCCTACGACTTCGTGCTGCCCGCCGTCGCGATCATCAAGCACGCGAACCCGTGCGGCATCGCGATCGCGAGCTCGAAGGCGATCGACCCCATCGCCTCCGCCCACCGCCGCGCCCACGAGTGCGACCCGGTGTCGGCCTTCGGCGGCGTCATCGCCGCGAACCGGCCCGTCACCCTCGCCATGGCCGAGACGGTGAAGGAGATCTTCACCGAGGTGCTCGTCGCCCCCGGCTTCGAGCCCGAGGCGCTCGAGGTGCTGAAGACCAAGAAGAACCTGCGCCTGCTGCAGCTCCCCGACTTCTACGCCCCCGTCGAGCGCGAGTTCAAGCAGATCTCCGGCGGCCTGCTGCTGCAGGAGCCGGACCGCTTCATCGGCGGCCCCGGCGAGGTCAGCTCCGGCTGGCAGCTCGTCGCCGGCGAGCCCGCCGACGCCGACACGATGCTCGACCTCGAGTTCGCGTGGAAGGCCTGCCGCGCCGTCAAGTCGAACGCGATCCTCCTCGCCAAGGGCGGCGCCTCCGTCGGCGTCGGCATGGGCCAGGTCAACCGCGTCGACTCCTGCCACCTCGCCGTCACCCGCGCCGGCGACCGCGCCCCCGGCTCCGTCGCCGCCTCCGACGCGTTCTTCCCCTTCGCTGACGGCCTCGAGGTGCTCCTCGCCGCCGGCGTGAAGGCCGTCGTCCAGCCCGGCGGGTCCGTCCGCGACGCCGAGGTCATCGACGCGGCCGCCCGCGCCGGCGTCACGATGTACACGACGGGGGAGCGGCACTTCTTCCACTGAGTGACGGGCGCGGAGCGCCCGCCACTCAGGTGCTTGTCTTCCCCGCCGCTCCTTGCGCGGCGGGGCGCGGTCGGCTCGGCGACGGGGTGCGTTCCGTAGAGCGGGGTGCGTCGCCGGTCGCGGGAATCGCTTGGCACGCGATTCCCGCTGAACCGGCTCTGCCTTGCGGTGCTCGTCTTCCCCGCCGCTCCCTGCGCGGCGGGGCGCGGTCGGCTTCGCGACACTGAGCGTTCCGTGGAGCGGGTCGCGTCGCCGGTCGCGGGAATCGCTTGGCACGCGATTCCCGCTGAACCGGCTCTGCCTTGCGGTGCTCGTCTTCCCCGCCGCTCCCTGCGCAGCGGGGCGCGGTCGGCGTCGCGACACGGAGCGTTCCGCGGAGCGGGTAGCGTCGCCGACCGCGTGAATCGCTTGGCACGCGATTCCCGCTGAGTCGGCTCTGCCTTGCGGTGGGCGGTTTCCCGGCCGCTCCTCGCGCGGCGGGGCGTGGTCGGCGTCACGACGTGAGGCTTTCCATGGAGTGGGGGCGTCGCCGGTCACGGGAATCGCTGGGCACGGGACGCCGCTGAAACCGCTCTGCGGTGCGGCGGGCGGCTCTTAGGGGGCTGCTAGGGGATCGACAGGCGGGGCGCGGGTGGGGGCGCGTAGGGTCGCCGGGTGCCTTCCGACTCGACGCCCGCGTCCACTCCCGACACCCCGACCGCAGCGACCACCACCGCCCCGAACCGGGACCGCGCGCCCGGGACGGGCCGCCGGATCCTCGTCGCGCTGCTCGCCGCCGCGGCGACCGCGCTCGTGGCGCACCTCGCCAACCTGCTGGCCTTCTTCATCGGCAACCAGCTGCAGCCCGGCTCCATCCCGCAGGTCAACGCCTACTTCCTGCTCTCGAGCGTGCTCGGCTTCGTGGTCGTCCTCGTCCTCGCCGTCGCGGGGATGCTCGGACGCACCTGGAGCGCCGCCCTCGCGGGACTCGTCGCGGGTGTGGTCGGAGCCGTGTTCGGCACGCTCGTCCAGGCCAGCGCCACCGGCGAGGCCGTCACGGGCGCCGTCTGGGCCTCCATCTTCCAGACCTTCGCCGGACTCAACCTCGTCTTCCTGCTCGCGTTCACCGTCTCGGCGGCGAGCGTCGGCCGCGCACTCTGGAACCGCCTCCGCACCACGGGCGCTCCGGCCGCCGTCGTCACCGACCGCCGCATCGCGATCGTCCGGGCCCCGGCCGCCGACCTCTCGACGGGCGAGCTCACCCACCTCGAGCGCGTCCCCGTCGACCAGCAGCGCGCCCAGCAGCAGTGGGAGGCGTACGTCGACCTGCTCGAGCGGGCCGGCTGGGAGACGGTCGAGGCCGCACCGGCGCCCGGACTCGCCGACTCCGTCTTCCTCGAGGACGCGGTCGTCGTCTTCGGCGACCACGCCGTGATCGCCCGGTCCGGAGCGGAGTCCCGCCGCGGAGAGACGGCGGGCGCCGAGGAGGCCGTCCGCGCCCTCGGCCTGACGGTCGACCGCATCGAGGAGCCGGGCACGCTCGACGGCGGCGACGTCCTCAAGGTGGGATCGACGGTCTACGTCGGCCGCGGAGGCCGGACCGACGCGGCGGGGGTCGCCCAGCTGCGCGCGATCCTCCGGCCCCGCGGGTACGACGTCGTCGCGGTCCCGCTGACCAAGGTGCTGCACCTCAAGAGCGCCGTGACCGCGCTGCCCGACGGCACGGTCATCGGCTGGGAGCCGGTCGTCGACGAGCCACGCCTGTTCCCCTCCTTCCTGCCGATGCCCGAGGAGGCGGGCGCCCACGTGGTCGTCCTCGACGACGACACACTCCTGATGGCCGCCTCCGCCCCCCGGAGCGCCGAGCTGCTGCGGAGCCTGGGCTACCGCGTCCTCACCGTGGACGTCTCGGAGTTCGAGAAGCTCGAGGGCTGCGTCACCTGCCTCTCGGTCCGCGTCCGCTGACGGCGGAGGCGGGGGGAACCGCCGGATCGCGGCGGCCGCTGGACGGAGCACATAGCCGGGGTATAGCCTTCAAGGCTGCCCGGAGCTCTTCGGCCCGGTGGCACCTCCCGCCTCTCCGCCCACCCGGCAGGGGAGGCCCCGCCCTCGTCGCGAAAGCCCTCCGCCGTGTCCGCTCCCGCCCTCCCGTCTCCCGGCGCCCCCGCGCAGAAGCGCCCGAGCACGCTGCAGACCCTGCTGCGCCTCGTCCCCTTCGTCGGCGACTCCCTGCCCCGGCTGGTCGGCGGCATCGCGGTCGCGCTCGTGGCGAGCCTGGTGTCGCTGGTCATCCCGATCGTCCTGCAGCAGCTCGTCGACGGGCCGCTGGGGGACGGAGCGGCCTCCGCCGGCTCCGGCGACCTCGGGCCGCTGATCGGCCCGGTCGCCGTCATCCTCGTGCTCGGCGTCGTCGAGGCCGGTGCCATCGCGCTGCGGCGCCGGATGGTCCTCACCCCCAGCACGCGGATCGAGGCGCGCATGCGCTCGGCGCTCTACAGCCGCCTGCAGGACCTCCCCGTCTCGTTCCACGACCGCTGGCAGAGCGGGCAGCTCCTGTCGCGGGCGATGAGCGACCTCAGCCTCATCCGCCGCTGGATAGCCTTCGGCTTCGTCCTGCTCGTGGTCAACGCGCTGACGATCGTCGTCGGCTTCGGCGTCCTCGTCTACTGGAACCCGATCCTCGGCGTGCTCTTCGTCGTGTGCTCGATCCCGGTCTGGATCTACGGGTTCGCGTTCGAGAAGCGCTACTCGAGCATCGCGCGCCGCAGCCAGGACCAGGCGGGCGACCTCGCCACGACCGTCGAGCAGTCGGTGCACGGCATCCGCGTCCTCAAGGCCTTCGGCCGCCACCAGCACGCGCTGGAGAACTTCGCCGGCCAGGCCGAGAAGCTCCGCGGCACCGAGATCGACAAGGCCCGCGCCATCGCCGGGATCTGGCTCGTCCTGCTGCTGGTGCCGGACATCGCGTTCGCGCTCTGCCTGCTCGGCGGGGTCTGGCTCGCCGCGGCCGGCCAGCTGAGCGTCGGCGAGCTGTTCGCCTTCTTCGCCACCGCGACCGTGCTGCGCTGGCCGGTGGAGTCGGTCGGCTTCCTCCTCTCGATGACCTTCGACACCCGCACGGCGGTCGACCGCTACTTCGAGGTGATGGACAGCCGGAACACCATCACCGACCCGGAGGCCCCCGAGACGATCCTCGAGCCGCGCGGCCGGGTGCGCTTCCGCGACGTCCACTTCCGCTACCAGGACGCCCCCGAGCGCTACCGCGACCTCCTCGACGGCGTCGACCTCGAGGTCGAGCCGGGCGAGACGATGGCACTGGTCGGCATCACCGGCTCCGGGAAGACGACGCTCACCGCGCTGCTCCCGCGCCTCTACGACGTGACCGGCGGAGCCATCGAGCTCGACGGCGTCGACATCCGCCGGCTCCGCCGCGACGAGCTGCGCACGCACATCGGCATGGCGTTCGAGGACGCGACGCTCTTCTCCACCAGCGTGCGCGAGAACGTCCTCCTCGGCCGACCCGACGCGACCGAGGAGGAGCTGCTCGAGGCCCTCGAGATCGCGCAGGCCGACTTCGTCCACCGCCTCCCCGAGGGCCTGGACACGAAGGTGGGCGAGGAGGGGATGAGCCTCTCCGGCGGCCAGCGCCAGCGCCTGGCCCTCGCCCGCGCGGTGGCCGCGCGTCCGGCGGTGCTCGTCCTCGACGACCCGCTCTCGGCGCTCGACGTCGACACGGAGGCGCGCGTCGAGGCGGGGCTGCGCCGCGTGCTCGGCGACACCACGGCGATCATCGTCGCCCACCGCCCCTCGACGGTGGCGCTCGCCGATCGCGTGGCACTGATGGAGGAGGGCCGCATCACCGCGGTCGGCACCCACAGCGGGCTGCTCGCGAGCAGCCCGCACTACCGCTTCGTCATCTCGAGCCTCGAGGAGGACGAGCTGACCCGGCCCACCGGGACCGAGCGCATCGGCTCCCGCCCCACGACGACCCACCAGGAGACGCGATCATGAGCACGCTCGGTTCCTCCGAGGAGCGCGACGACCTCAGCAGAGCGGAGTCGGCGGCCCTGCGCTGGCGCTCGCTGCGGCTGCTCGGCTCCCTGCTGCGGCCGCTCCGGCTGCGGCTGGTGCTCACCGCGGTCGTGGTCGTCGTCGCGACCGCTGCCCAGGTCGCGGGACCGGCGCTGATCGCGGCGGGCATCGACAACGGCCTGCCCGCGGTCCTCGCGGGGAACGCGGTCCCGCTGGCGGTCACGGTCGGCGCCTACATCCTCACCGGACTCGTCGGCGCGCTCCTGGTCGCCTGGTACACCGTGCTCTCCGCGCGGGTGAGCCAGGCGATCCTGATCGACCTGCGCAAGCGGGTCTTCCTGCACACCCAGAAGCTGAGCCTGGAGTTCCACGAGAACTACACCTCCGGCCGGATCATCTCGCGCCAGACCAGCGACCTCGACTCCATCCGCGAGCTGCTCGACTCCGGCATCAACCAGCTGGTGCAGGGTGCGCTCTACATGGGCTTCGTCGCGATCGCCCTCGTCTCCCTGGACGGCGTGAGCGGCATCGTGCTCGCCTGCGCCCTGGTGCCGCTCGCGCTGCTCACCCGCTGGTTCCAGAAGCGGTCGCAGGCGCTGTTCCGCGGCACCCGCGTCGCCTCGTCGCGGCTGATCGTGCAGTTCGTGGAGTCGATGACCGGCATCCGCGCCGTGCAGACCTTCCGCACGCAGAAGCGCAACGAGTCCGTGTTCGGCGGGGTCGTCGAGCAGTACCGGCTCGCCTACAAGCGCGTCTTCGGAGTGTTCGGCACCTTCGACCCCGGGCTCGTGCTGATCGGCAACGTCACCGTCGCCGTGGTGCTGTTCATCGGCGGCGTCCGCGTGCTCGACGGCGGGCTCGAGATCGGCGCGCTGCTGGCGGTCCTGCTCTACACACGGCGCTTCTTCGACCCGGTGCAGGAGATGGCGATGTTCTACAACTCCTACCAGTCGGCGGCCGCCGCGCTCGAGAAGATCTCGGGCGTGCTGGCCGAGGAGCCGGGCGTCCCGGATCCGGCCCGCCCGGTCGACCTGCGGCAGGCGCGGGGCCACCTCGGCTTCGAGGGCGTCCGCTTCGCCTACACCGCCGACCGCGAGGTGCTGCCGCGCTTCGACCTCGACATCCCCGCCGGGCAGACCATCGCCCTCGTCGGGTCCACGGGCGCCGGCAAGACGACGCTCGCCAAGCTGATCTCGCGCTTCTACGACCCGAGCGACGGCGTGGTGACCCTCGACGGCGTGGACCTGCGGCAGCTGCACCCGAAGGACCTGCGGCGCGCGATCGTGATGGTCACCCAGGAGGCGTACCTCTTCTCCGGATCCGTCGCCGACAACATCGCGATCGGGCGGCCGACCGCGTCCTACGACGAGATCGTCCGGGCCGCGCAGGCGGTCGGCGCGCACGAGTTCATCCAGGCGCTTCCGGACGGCTACGACACCGATGTGAACAAGCGCGGCGGCCGCGTCTCGGCCGGTCAGCGCCAGCTGATCTCGTTCGCCCGCGCGTTCCTGGCCGACCCGGCGGTGCTGATCCTGGACGAGGCGACCTCCTCCCTCGACATCCCGAGCGAGCGCCTGGTGCAGCAGGGCCTGCAGACGCTCCTGGCGGACCGCACGGCGGTCATCATCGCGCACCGCCTCTCGACGGTCGCGATCGCCGACCGGGTGCTGGTGATGGAGCACGGCCGCATCGTCGAGGACGGCACCCCGGAGGCGCTCATCGCCGGCGAGGGCCGCTTCGCCACCCTGCACGCGGCCTGGCGGGACTCGCTCGTCTGAGCGGCTGCCGCTCGCGACTAACGCACTTGAGCCGATCCCGGCTCAGGGGCGCCAGCGTGCGCTGCGCACGTCGACGCGCCAGCCGCCCGGCGTGACGACGAGGGGCGTGCCCTCGCGCTCGTACTCCCGGCGGGCGCGCTCCTCGTGGCCGACCGGGGGCGCTCCCCCCGCGCGGACGACGCGCCACCAGGCGGTGTCGGAGCCGTAGCGGGCCATCACCGTGCCGACCGCGCGTGCCGCACGCGTGCCGAGGACCGCGGCGATCTCGCCGTAGGCCATCACACGGCCGGGCGGGATCGAGGCGACCACCTCGAGGACGGCGGAGACGAAGTCGGCCGGCTCCGCTGCCTCCGGCGCCGCGCTCAGAGCGTCAGCGCCCCGATGTTCTCGCCGTACTGCGTCTCGCCGACGACCTCGAAGCCGATCCAGCGGAAGAACTGCTCCGGGCCGTCCTCGCCGGACTCCCAGATCACCGTGAGGGTGTCGAAGCCGCGGGCGCGCGCCTCGTCGGCGGTGGCGCGGACGGCGAAGGTGCCCACGCCGCGGCCCTGCTTCGCCGCGTCGATGTTGATGCGCCAGATGCAGCTGCGGAACTCCTCCGCCGCCTCCGGGTCGAAGTGCGCGTGGATGAAGCCGACCAGCTCGTCGCCGTCCATCACGGCCCGCTGCCAGGAGGCGCCCGGGTCGATCACCGCGGCGGCGGCGGAGTAGGAGACCGGCGCGATGAACTGCTCCTGGCCGGGTTTGAGGCTCAGACCGTTCACGGCGGAGATGTTCGAGGCGGACAGCTCTTCCAGGCGGAGGTCACTCATGCCGTCACTGTACCGGCGGCGCAGGACGGCGGGCATCCTCCTGTCGGGCGACGTGCGCCGGCCCCGGCGCGGACGATCGAGAACTGTCTCGACATCGAGACAGTTCGGGCCTCGGGTAGGCTGGCGGAGGCCATCCGGAGCGGTGCAGAGCCGCCCGTCCCGCACAGGTGCGGGGTCATCGACACCATGGGAGAGCAATGTCCAAGATCAAGGTTGAGGGAACGGTCGTCGAGCTCGACGGCGACGAGATGACGCGCATCATCTGGCAGAAGATCAAGGACACCCTCATCCACCCGTACCTCGACGTGAACCTCGAGTACTACGACCTCGGCATCGAGTACCGCGACGAGACGGACGACCAGGTCACGATCGACGCGGCGCACGCCATCCAGAAGCACGGCGTCGGCGTGAAGTGCGCGACCATCACCCCCGACGAGGCCCGCGTCGAGGAGTTCGGCCTCAAGAAGATGTGGAAGTCGCCCAACGGCACGATCCGCAACATCCTCGGCGGCGTGATCTTCCGCGAGCCGATCATCATCTCGAACATCCCGCGCCTGGTCCCCGGCTGGAACAAGCCGATCATCATCGGCCGCCACGCGTTCGGCGACCAGTACCGCGCCACGGACTTCGTCTTCAAGGGCAAGGGCACGCTGACCGTCGAGTTCACGCCCGAGGACGGCTCCGAGCCGATGAGGTTCGAGGTCTACAAGGCCCCGGACGACGGCATCGCGCAGGTCCAGTACAACCAGGACGCGTCGATCCGCGACTTCGCCCGCTCGTCGCTGAACTACGGCCTCTCGCGCAACTACCCGGTCTACCTCTCCACCAAGAACACGATCCTCAAGGCCTACGACGGCCGCTTCAAGGACATCTTCGAGGAGATCTTCGAGACCGAGTTCAAGGAGCGCTTCGACGCCGCGGGCCTCACCTACGAGCACCGCCTCATCGACGACATGGTCGCCTCGGCCATGAAGTGGGAGGGCGGCTACGTCTGGGCCTGCAAGAACTACGACGGCGACGTCCAGTCCGACACCGTCGCGCAGGGCTTCGGCTCGCTGGGCCTGATGACCTCCGTGCTCTCCACGCCCGACGGCAGCGTCGTCGAGGCGGAGGCGGCGCACGGCACCGTCACGCGCCACTACCGCCAGCACCAGGCCGGCAAGCCCACCTCGACGAACCCGATCGCCTCGATCTACGCCTGGACGCGCGGCCTCGCGCACCGCGGCAAGCTCGACGGCAACCAGGAGCTCATCGACTTCTCGCTCACGCTTGAGGACGTGGTCATCAAGACGGTCGAGTCCGGGAAGATGACGAAGGACCTCGCCCTGCTCGTCGGCCCCGAGCAGGGCTGGCAGACGACCGAGGAGTTCCTCGCGACCCTCGACGAGAACCTGAAGGCCCGCATGTCGGCCTGATCACCGGCTTCAGCAGACGCGTCCGGCCCGCACGATCCTCGGATCCTGCGGGCCGGACGCGTCTCCGGGCCCGGTGGGACGCGCCCGGCCGAGCGCCTCAGAGCGCCCGGGCGAGCTCCTCCATCGCGTGGAGCGGATCGGGCCCCGACGGCATCAGCACGACGCTCGACGCACCGGCCTCGTGCAGCAGGCCGATGCGGCGACGAGCGTCCTCGGGAGTGCCCACGACGGCCAGCTGGTCGACCCAGGCGTCGGGCAGGTCGCGGACGAAGGCGGCGCGGTCGGCGCTCTCGGCCCGCAGGCGGGCGAAGTCCTCGGAGAAGGGGAGCGGCTCGATGTGCGGCGCCCAGTCCGGCTCGCCGATCCACTCGAGTCCCGGCCGGACCGCGTCGCGCGCGGCGGCCGCATCGTCGTCCACGGCGGCCACGTTGTAGGCGACGATCCGTCCGGTGCCGCCCAGGTGGCCGCGGGCCGCCGCGAGGTACTCCGGAGTCACGGGCTCGGCCAGGACGACCCCGTCGGCGATCCGGCCCGCGAGCGCCAGCGACTTCGGTCCGCGGACGCCGGCCAGCAGCGGCGGCACGACGGCGGGCGGCGACTCCAGGACGAGGCCGTCCACGTGCACGTAGCGGCCGGAGCGGTCGGTGCGCTCGCCGGAGAGCAGCGAGCGGATCGCGTCGAACTGCTCCTCGAGCAGGGTGAGCGGGCTGCGCGGCCAGACGCCGAGGCCGCGCATCCAGTGCGGCATCCCGTGCCCGATGCCGGCGTGGACGCGGCCGGGGAACAGCTCGGCGAGAGTGCCGAGCTCCATCGCGGTGAAGGCCGCCGTGCGCACGGCGGCGGGCAGGATGCCGATGCCGACGACGATCCGCTCGGTGGCGGCGAGCACCGCGCCGGCCTGGGCGATGCCGCCGCGGAAGCCGAGGTCCTCGACCACCCAGAGCTCGTCGAAGCCGAGCTCCTCGGCGCGGCGGGCGTAGCCGAGCACCTCGGAGGCGGGGAGATCGCGGGGGAGCAGGACGCCGACGGCGGTGTCGGAGGAGGAGGCGCGCATCCGGCCAGCCTAGGGCGTGCGGACAGGCGGAGGGCCCGCCCGCACGATCGCGGACGGGCCCTCGCTCGTCGTCCTACTCGGCGGCCGCCTCGCCGATCCGCATCTGCTCGGGGCGGGCGGTCGAGACGACCTCGATGCGGCGGGGGCGCGCCTTCTCGCTGACCGGGATGGTCACTGAGAGCACGCCGTTGTCGTAGGACGCGGCGATGCGCTCGGTGTCGACGCCCTGGCCGAGGCTCAGCTGGCGGACGAAGGTCGCCGACTGGCGCTCCCGAGTGATCCAGGTGACGTCGTCGCCGCTCGCGACGGTGCGCTGGGCGCGGATGGTGAGGAGCTGCCCGTCCACGTCGACGTCGACGGACCCGGGGTCGATGCCGGGGAGGTCGGCGGTGAGGACGTAGTGGTCGCCGTCCCGGTACAGGTCGATCGGCATCCGGCGGGGCCCCTGACCGGAGCCGAGGAGGGCGGTGGCGAGGCGGTCCAGCTCGCGGACGGGGTCGTAGGTGACAGCCATGAGATCACTCCATTCAGTCGTGCAACGAAGAGTTCCAAGAGTTGAGCCGACCCGGCTCAACACGAATAAATTAGCACTCGCGGAGGGGGAGTGCCAACGGATCGGCCCCTTTCGGTGTCAACTTCGTTACCTGTTCGTAACAAAGCTGAGCAATCGAGTTCGTAGGGTCGTTTCTGTGTGGAAACCGATCCGGTTCCCAGCGAATGTGAGTAAGGACATCGATTGCCGATCCACCTGTCCCACCGACCACCCGTCCGCCGCGCTGAGAGGCGCATCCTCGCGGGCCTCGCCGTCCTCGGAGTCGCCGCGACCGCGGCCTTCGCCACCACCGGCGCCAGTGCCGCCCCTCTCGCCGGCAGCGCCTCGCTCGTCGGCGGGCTCTCCGTCGGCCAGAGCTTCGACGACGGCGACTACGTCGTCACCCTCGTCGAGCCCTCCGCGGCCACCTACCAGGGCAGCGATGCCCGCTTCGCCCGCACCGCGCCCGTCGACGGTGCGCAGCTGCAGGCCGCCTCGGCTCCGGTGGAGGACTACTCCGCCCACCTCGAGCAGCGCCAGGAGGACGTCGCCTCCGCGGTCGACGCCGCCATCGGCTACCACTACACCGTCGCCCTCAACGGCTTCTCCGCGACCCTCTCGGGCGAGCAGGCGGGCGAGCTCGCGAGCCGCCGCGACGTCGCCCAGGTCCGCAAGGTCGAGAACCTGAAGGTCGACCGCGCCGCGCAGGCCTCGCCGCTCGCCGCGGCCGCCGCCGGCACCCCGGTGCCCGACACCGGACAGCAGCGCTCCACCGACTTCCTCGGCCTCGAGGGCGAGGCCGGCGTCTGGCAGAAGCTGGGCGGCATCGACAAGGCGGGCGAGGGCGTCGTCGTCGGCGTCATCGACTCCGGCATCGCGCCCGAGAACCCCTCCTTCGCGGGCGCGCCCCTGGCGACCTCGCCCGGAGCGGCCCCCTACACGGACGGCACCACCACCTCCTTCGTGAAGTCGGACGGCGGCACCTTCGTCGGCTCCTGCTCGCCGGGGCTCCCCGCCTCCGAGCAGTGGGACGGCGACGAGTGCAACCAGAAGCTCATCGGCGCACGCTGGTTCCTCGCGGACGAGGAGGTCGGCTCGACGGACAACCCCGAGTACCGCTCCCCGCGCGACGCCGACGGACACGGCTCGCACACCGCGAGCACGGCAGCCGGCAACAACGGCGTCGAGGCGAGCGTCGACGGCTACGACTACGGGAAGATCTCCGGAGTCGCCCCGGCCGCCAAGGTCGCCGCGTACAAGGTCTGCTGGAACGGACCCGACGAGGGCACCGACGACGACGACTTCTGCTCCGGAGCGGGCATCCTCGCGGCCATCGACGCCGCGACCAAGGACGGCGTCGACGTCATCAACTTCTCGATCGGCGGCGGCTCGGCCACCTCGACCCTGACCGCGATCGACGAGGCGTTCCTCAACGCCGCCGCCGCCGGCGTCTTCGTCGCGGCCTCGGCCGGCAACTCGGGTGCGGGCGCCTCCACGCTCGACCACGCGTCGCCCTGGTACACCACGGTCGCCGCGTCCTCCATCCCGACCTACACCGCGACCGCCGCTCTCGGCGACGGCCAGAAGTTCGTCGGAGGATCCATCTCGGTCCACGAGGACGTCACCGGACCGCTGGTGAACAGCGCCGACGTCGTCCGCTCGGGCGCCGAGAACCCCGCCATCTGCGAGACAGGCACCCTCGACCCCGACAAGGTGAAGGGCACGGTCGTCGCCTGCACCGCGGGCGTCACCGCGCGCGTCTCCAAGTCGGCCGAGGTCGAGCGGGCCGGCGGCATCGGCATGCTGCTGCTCAACCCGACCCCGAACGCCCTGCACGTCGACGACCACTCGGTCCCGAGCATCCAGATCGACTCGCAGGCCTACCAGGCGATCACGACCTACGCCGGCACCGCCGGTGCGACCGTGACCCTCTCCGAGGGCAACTCGTCCGGAGCCTCCATCCCCGTCCCGCAGGTCGCCGGCTTCTCGTCGCGCGGACCCGCTGAGGCGGACGGCGCCGACGTGCTGAAGCCCGACCTCACGGCGCCCGGCGTCGCGATCCTCGCCGACAGCTTCAACGCCGAGGGCGACGACCCCGCCTTCGCGTTCGAGTCCGGCACCTCGATGTCGTCGCCGCACGTGGCGGGCCTCGGCGCGCTGATCCTCGGCGCGACCCCGAAGGCCTCGCCGTCCGCGGTGAAGTCGGCCATGATGACCTCCGCCTACGACAGCGTCGACCAGTCGGGCGCCGCGTCCGAGGACGTCTTCGCCCAGGGCGCCGGACACGTCGACCCGGCCGCGTTCCTCGACCCCGGACTGCTCTACCAGAGCGGCACGGAGGACTGGATCGCGTTCCTCAAGGGTGCGGGCTACGTCTTCACCTCGAACCCGGTGATCGACCCGATCGCCGCGATCGACCCGTCCGACCTCAACCAGGCCTCGATCGCGATCGGCGCCCTCGCGGGCACGCAGACCGTGACCCGCACGGTCACCTCGACCGGCGCGGGCACCTACACCGCCTCGGTCGACGGCCTCGCCGGGATCGACACCGTGGTCTCGCCCTCGACCCTCTCCTTCACGGGTGCGGGCCAGACGGCGGAGTACACGGTCTCCTTCACCACCGGCTCGGCGGCGCTCAACCAGTTCGCCACCGGCTACCTGACCTGGGCGAGCGCGGAGCACGACGTCCGCAGCCCGATCGCGGTGCGCCCCGTCCTGCTGGACGCGCCCTACGAGGTCTCCGGCACCGGCTCGACCGGCACCGGCACGGTGACGGTCACGCCCGGCATCACCGGCGCGCTGCCGATCACCGCGAGCGGTCTCGCCGAGGGCGTCCTCGCCGAGGACGCCACTGCCGCGGACGGCCACTCGGCGACGCTCCCCACGGGGAAGTCGCTGACGACCACCGTCGTGGTGCCGGAGGGCGCCGAGTTCGCCCGCTTCGACCTCGACTCGCTCGACGACGCGGCCGACCTCGACCTCACCGTCACCAGCGAGAGCACCGACAAGGTCTTCACCTCGGCGACCGGCTCGGCCGACGAGCGCGTCGACATCGCCGACCCCGCTCCGGGCGAGTACACGGTCCAGGCCGATGTCTACTCGACCGCTCCGGGATCCTCGACCGTCACGTTCGACTTCCGCAGCTTCGTCATCACTCCGGAGAACGGTCTCGGCTCGCTGAGCACCGACCCCGCGGTGGTCGACGCCGTGCAGGGCGAGCCGATCGCGTACGCGGTCTCCTGGTCGAACCTGGCGGGCCCGGCCCGCTACCTCGGCCGTGTCGCCTACACCGACTCGGGACTCGCGACGCTCGTGAGCGTCGACGTCACCGAGGCGGTCACCCCCACCCCGACGCCGACCGCGACTCCGGTGCCCACGGGCACCCCGGAGCCGACCGCGACGCCGACGGCCGGCCCCACCGCCGGACCGGGGGAGCCCACCTCCACGCCGACCGCCGGACCGGGCGCGCCCGGCCACGGCGCAGGCGGCCTCCCGTCGACGGGCTTCGACGGCGGTCTCCTCGGAGCCGCCGCCCTCGCCCTCCTCGGTGCAGGTGCTGTGATCACCGGCCTCCGACGCCGCGCCCTGGCGCAGCGTGAGGCGGGCGCCGCGGAGTAGTCCTCCGCGACCGCCGCGAACGGCCGTCCCCCTGCTCCTCCCGGAGCGGCGGGGGCGGCCGTTCGCCGTTCCCGGGAGGGGAGGCGGAGACGGGGCGGCTCGTGGTGCGGGCCGGGAGCAGGACCGGCCCGGCTGCGTGGGGGAACGGCTCGAGAGCGGAGGCAGGAGCGGGTCGGGGAGAGATCGACGATCAGGCGGGGCGGAGCACCTCCGACTGGGGCCCGGCGGCGCGATCGGCCCGGGGTCCCGCTGCGGTGGCGCATCCCCGGAGGTGCATCGACGGGAGAGCGCGGTGGCGACCTGCCGCTGCGAGCCGGGACGACGCGTTCGGTTCCGGTCCGAGGCGGCGGCGAGCGCACGGGGACCGCGGTGCACCCTCGGGAACAGCGGTGGACGGCTCCGAGCGAGCGCCCCCTCGGCCTGAGCGGCCGCCGTCAGGATCAGAGGGAGCGGCGTCCCGCGATGACGCCGGAGACGACGGCGAGGACGCCGAAGACGATCGCGACGACCGGCTGGCCGAGGTCCAGCCACGCCAGCGCGGCGGCGCCCATCACGAGCAGCTCGATCAGCGAGCGGCCGTAGACGTCGATCGCGAGGACCGCGCGCGGCGAGAGGAAGAGCGCCCAGATCAGCGCGGCGACCACCGGAGCGCCGATGCCGAGGACGATGTTCCACGGCAGGTCCCACGACGCGAAGCCCCAGAGGGCGAAGGTCGCCAGCGCGACGAGCTCCAGGAGGAACCGGAGGATCGCGTTCGGGCCGATCCTGATGTCGGTGCCCGCGGTGTCCGCTCCTGCTCGATTCACGCCGACCATGCTAGCCGCCGGAGGTCAGCGGAAGATGATGGTGCGGGCCCCGTCGAGGAGCACCCGGTCCTCCGCGAACCACTTGACCGCCTGCGTGAGCGTGCGGCTCTCCTCGTCCTGCCCGATGGCCACGAGCTGGGCGACCGAGTGCGAGTGGTCCACGCGGACGACGTTCTGCTCGATGATCGGCCCCTCGTCGAGGTCGCTGGTGACGAAGTGCGCGGTCGCCCCGATCAGCTTGACGCCGCGGGCGTGCGCCTGCTTGTACGGGTTCGCGCCCTTGAAGCCCGGCAGGAACGAGTGGTGGATGTTGATGGCGCGGCCGGCCAGTCGCGCGCAGAGCTCGGGGGAGAGGATCTGCATGTAGCGCGCCAGGACCACGAGCTCGACGTCGTGCTCCTCGACGACCTCCAGCACGCGCTCCTCGAACCCGCGCTTCGACTCCGGCGAGACCACGGGGCGCGACTCGAAGGGCACGCCGTAGAACTCGGCGAGGTCGCGCAGGCTGCCGTGGTTGGACAGGATCATCGGGATGTCCACCGCGAGCTGCCCGGCGCGCTGGCGGAAGAGCAGGTCGTTGACGCAGTGCGCGGCGGTGGAGGCGAGGACGAGGGTGCGCAGCGGCCGGCCGACGACGTCGAGGCGCCAGGTCATCCCGTAGTGCTCCGTGATCGGCAGCAGGGCGGCGGCGAACTCCTCGCGGCTGATCGGCGACTCCACCTGCAGGCGCATGAAGAAGCGGCCGGTGTCGGCGCTCGAGAACTGCTGGCTCTCGGTGATGTTGCCGCGGGCCTGGACGACGGCACCGGACACGGCGTGCACGATGCCCGGCTGGTCGGGGCAGGCGAAGGTCAGGGTCCAGTGGTTTCCCGCGGGCCGGGCGCCGGACCACGCGGCGTCGCTGCCCGTCGGACGGGTGCTCGCGGAGGCGGGCCGGGGAGTCGCGGACGCGGCGGGTTCGGGCTGCATCCGCCCAGGATAACGGTGGGGCACGGGGCGGTCCGCGCGCCTCAGCCCGCGTCGACGGACACGACGGCGACGGGTCCCGTCCGCCCGTCCGGGGAGGAGTAGCGGACGCCGATCGTGTGCCTCCCAGGACCGACCTCCAGGGTCGCGGCGAGGACGGGGGCTCCGGGAGCGAGGGACCGCACCTGCCCGCCGTCGACCAGGAGGTCGAGGCCGTCCGCGTCGGGATCGGCGAGCACGAGCACGCCGACCGCGCCCCCGCTCGACGCGGCCCGGGCGAGGAGCACCGGAGCGCGCAGGTCGACCGTCTCGGGGGCGCTGACTCCTGCTGCGGTGCGCGCCAGCACCGTGGTCGTGCCCGCGGGGAGGGGGAGCGCCGGCGCGGTCCAGGAGCCGTCGGCGTCGGCGGTGGCGGAGCCCACGCGGCGTCCGTCGGAGGCGTCCTCGAGGAGCACCTCGGCGCCTGGCGCGGCGGTGCCCCGGGCATCGGGCAGCAGCCGGCCGTCGGTGTCGAGCGCGAGGGTCGGTGCGGCCGGAGCGGGAGGTGCGGCCGGAGGAGGGGTCGTGACCGGTGCGGGAGTCGAGACCGGAGCGGAGGTGCTCGGCGCCTCTGTCGGGACCGGCGCCGGAGTGCTCGGTACGTGCGTCGCTGCCGGAGCCGGAGTGTCCCGTGGGGGAGTCACGATTGGAACAGGAACCGGGACCGGAGTGCTCGGTGCGGGGGTCGGGACCGGAACGGGGGGCAGGGCCGGGCCGTTGCCGATCGGGCCCGGCACGGAGCTCCCGGTCGTGGTCCCCGGCGGCCCGGAGGGGGCCGGAGCCTCGGTGACGGCAGGGGAGGGCGCCGGTGCGGGGCCGCCGGTCACGGCAGGGCGGGACGGGGCGGGCTCGGCGGCAGGAGTCGGGGAGGCGGTCGCCTCGATCCCTCTCGACGCCGGTGCGCCGACGGGATCGTGGGACGGCTCCCGCTGCGGCGGGCGTCCCGTCCTCGCGGGGGTCGCGCGCGTCGCTCCGGCATCGTCCGACGCGGCCCGTCCGGCCACGGCCGGCACCGTGCTCCTCGGAGCGGCGCCGGAGCCGCTGGACCGCCCCGCCGGATCGCCGTCCGCTCCTGCACTCGCGCGGTCCGCGGCCTCCTGGTCCTCCGGGTCCGTCTCCGGTCGGTCGGCGCTCGCCGCCGCTCCTCCGCGCGATGCAGGCCCAACCGCCTCGGCCGTTGCGCGCTCGTCCACCCGCGCGGAGGCGTCCTCCGCCGCCACGAGCGCGCCGCCCCCGTTCCCGGACAGCAGCACCGCCGCGCTGACGACTCCCGCGACCGCGAGTGCCGCCGCAGCGGACGCGGCGACGACCACTCCTGTTCCACTGCCCGCTCTCGACGCCCTTACCGCCGATGCGCGGACCGCGCTCGACGCCCGGACCGCGCTCGGCAGCGGACCGGGGGCCGCGCCGGAGCCCCCGCCCGCCGCCCAGGCGGCCGCACCGCTCACGCCGGCCGAGAGCGGCAGCAGCACCGACGCGAGGCGGCGCGCAGTGCTCTCGGCCTCCGCCAGCGCCTCCCGGCAGGAGAGGCACCCGTCCAGGTGCCGGTCGATGCGGTGCCTGTCCCGGACGGGGACTCGTCCTCGCGCGTACGTCCCCGCCCGCTCGAGCACCCACTCGCACTCGCCCGTCGCCGAGGCGTCCGCCACGTGCTCCCGGATCCACGCGGAGCGCAGCCCCTCCCGCGCCCGCACCCCGAGCGCTGCGACCGCGTTGGGCCGCAGGCCCATCAGCGGCGCGGCGGCGGCGGGGGACAGGCCCTCCACCTCCGTGTACCAGAGCACCTCCTGCCAGCGCGGCGGCAGCGCCCGGAACGCGCGCGCGCCCAGGTCGCGCTCGAGGGCGGCGAGGGCGTGCGCCTCGGGATCGGGGCCGGCAGAGGGGAGGGCGCGGTCGGCCTCGTCGAACGGCCGCTCGTGCCGGTCCCGCCGGGCCCAGGACCCCGCTACGTTGCGGACGGCGGTGAAGAAGTAGGGGCGGAAGGCGCCCTCGGGTCCGCCGCCGCGCTCGATCGCCCGCAGGACGCGGAGGAACGCCTCCGAGACCAGGTCGTCGGGGTCGGAGCTGCTCGCCCACGCACGGGCCACGGTGCGCCCGGCCGAGGAGTGGCGGCGCCAGAGCTCGGAGACGGCGTCGGTGCGGCCCTCCCGGACCAGCGCGACGAGCTCCTCGTCGCTGCGGCTGTCGACGCGCTCGGAGCGGCGTCGAGGACCCACGGCGACGCCCTCCCTCCCGGTCCCGCGCCGGGACCGCCCGAGGGATCGTCGCACGATCGCGCGTGCCCGCCCCCGACTGGCGCGACTCCCGCGCCACCCGGCCCGCTTGCTAGAGTGAGCCCGCCGCGACTGGCGTTCGGATGGGTGACCATCAGGGAGCGGCACCTCCTCCGGGGCAGCGCCCCGGACACTTTTCCCGCCGCACGCCTGGGCTGGAACGGATACCGTAGATCGGGTCGCCCGAACGAGCCGTGTCGCGCCGCAGCGACCTGCCGGGCCCCTTCCGTTTCCCAGCCAAGGAGCGTCCGTGTCCTCTTCCCCCGCCAGCCCCGGCGTCGCCGCCTCTTTCGACCAGCCCGTGTCGGTGGTCGACCCCGAGATCGCCGCCGTGCTCCAGCAGGAGCTCGACCGCCAGCGCGGCTACCTCGAGATGATCGCGAGCGAGAACTTCGTGCCGCGCGCGATCCTCGAGTCGCAGGGCTCCGTCCTGACCAACAAGTACGCCGAGGGCTACCCCGGACGCCGCTACTACGGCGGCTGCGAGTACGTCGACATCGCCGAGCAGCTCGCGATCGACCGCGCCAAGGCCCTCTTCGGCGCCGAGTTCGCCAATGTCCAGCCGCACTCCGGAGCCTCCGCCAACGCCGCGGCGCTCGCCGCGCTCGTGCAGCCCGGAGACACCATCCTCGGCCTCGAGCTCGCGCACGGCGGCCACCTGACCCACGGCATGAAGCTGAACTTCTCGGGCAAGCTCTACAACGCGACCGCGTACGGCGTCGACCCGCAGACCTTCCGCATCGACATGGATGCGGTCCGCGAGAAGGCCCTCGAGGTCCGCCCGCAGGTGCTCATCGCCGGCTGGTCCGCCTACCCCCGTCAGCTCGACTTCGAGGCGTTCCGCGCCATCGCCGACGAGGTCGGCGCGAAGCTCTGGGTCGACATGGCCCACTTCGCAGGCCTCGTGGCGGCGGGGCTGCACCCGTCGCCGGTGCCCTACGCCGACGTCGTGACCACCACCGTCCACAAGACGCTGGCCGGCCCGCGCTCGGGGCTCATCCTCGCGAAGCAGGAGTACGCCAAGAAGCTGAACTCGGCCGTCTTCCCCGGCCAGCAGGGCGGCCCGCTCATGCACGTGATCGCCGCGAAGGCGACCGCGTTCAAGCTCGCCGGCGAGCCCGAGTTCGCCGATCGCCAGGCACGCACCATCCGCGGCGCGCAGATCCTCGCCGAGCGCCTCACGGCGGCCGACTCGAAGGCCGAGGGCATCGACGTCCTGACCGGCGGCACGGACGTCCACCTCGTCCTCGCCGACCTGCGCGACTCGCCGCTGGACGGCAAGCAGGCCGAGGACCGCCTCCACGAGGTCGGCATCACGGTCAACCGCAACGCCGTGCCGTTCGACCCCCGCCCGCCGATGGTCACCTCGGGCCTGCGCATCGGCACGCCGGCGCTCGCGACCCGCGGCTTCGGCGACACGGAGTTCACCGAGGTCGCCGACGTCATCGCCGAGGCGCTCAAGCCCTCGGCCGACCTCGAGGCGCTGCGCGGCCGTGTCGCCCGCCTCACCGACGACTTCCCGCTCTACCCCGGGCTGTAGTCGATCCGCTGCACCACCCGCGCGGCGGAGGCCGGGGCACCGCCCCCCTCCGCCGCGCCACGACCGAGGAGCCCGAGATGACGGCACAGGTACTCGACGGCGTCGCGACGGCGACGGCGGTCAAGACGGAGATCGCGGAGCGGGTCGCCGCTCTGCGCGAGCGGGGCGTCGTGCCCGGGCTCGGCACGCTGCTGGTGGGGGATGATCCCGCCTCCCGCTCGTACGTCGCGGGCAAGCACCGCGACTGCGCGGAGGTCGGGATCGAGTCGATCCGCGTGGACCTCCCCGCGACCGCGTCGGCGGACGACATCCGCGCCGCCATCCGGCAGCTCAACGACTCGGAGGCCGTGACCGGGTACATCATCCAGCTCCCGCTGCCGGAGGGCATCGACGAGAACGCGATGCTCGAGCTCATGGATCCGGACAAGGACGCCGACGGCCTGCACCCCACCAACCTCGGCCGCCTGGTTCTCGGCGTCGAGGGCGAGCTGGACAGCCCGCTGCCCTGCACGCCGAACGGGATCGTCGAGATGCTGCAGCGCCACGGCATCCCGACTTCGGGCAGGCACGTCGTCGTCGTGGGCCGCGGGCTCACCGTCGGCCGTCCGCTCGGGCTCCTGCTCACGCGGAAGGGCCTCGACGCCACCGTGACCCTCACCCACTCCCGCACGGCCGATCTCGCCGCGGAGGTGCGCCGCGCCGACATCGTGGTGGCCGCCGTGGGCGTGCCCGGGCTCATCCGCGCCGACTGGGTGAAGCCCGGCGCCGCCGTGCTCGACGTGGGCATCACGCGAGTCGAGAACCCGGAGACGGGCCGCGCGAAGCTGACGGGCGACGTCGCACCGGAGGCGGCGGAGGTCGCGGGCTGGCTCTCGCCCGTGCCCGGCGGAGTCGGCCCGATGACGCGCGCGATGCTCATCCACAACGTGGTGACGGCGGCCGAGCGCGCCCTGCGCTGACCGGTCCCGCGCGACGGGACCCGCGCCGGACCGCGCTCGGGGGCGACGTCCAGTCGCCTGCCGGTAGCGTGGCCCGGCGCTCTCGCGTCCCCCACCCCGTCGGACACGTCCTCGGAGCGCGCCCGCCCCACGAGGAGAACCCATGCTCACCGTCACCGCCTACGCCGCCCCCTCCGCGACCGAGCCGCTCGTCCCCACCACCATCGAGCGCCGCGACGTCGGACCGCACGACGTGCTCATCGAGATCGCCTACTCCGGCATCTGCCACTCCGACATCCACACCGTCCGCGGCGACTGGGGACCGGTGGCGTACCCGCTGACCGTCGGCCACGAGATCGTCGGCGTCGTGGCCGAGGTCGGCTCCGAGGTCACCAAGCACTCCGTCGGCGACCGCGTCGGCGTCGGCTGCATGGTGAACTCCTGCCGCGAGTGCGAGAACTGCCTCGCGGGCGAGGAGCAGTACTGCCTGAAGGGCAACACCGGCACCTACGCCTCCGTCGACCGTGACGGCACCATCACCCAGGGCGGCTACTCCACGCACGTCGTCGTCGTCGAGGACTTCGTGCTCCGGGTGCCGGAGTCGATCCCCTACGAGGCCGCCGCTCCGCTGCTGTGCGCGGGCATCACGACCTACTCGCCGCTCTCGCACTGGGAGGCGGGCCCCGGCAAGCGCGTGGCCGTCGTCGGCCTCGGCGGGCTCGGCCATATGGCCGTCAAGTTCGCGCACGCGATGGGCGCCGAGGTCACCGTGCTCTCGCAGACCCTCAGCAAGAAGGAGGACGGCCTCCGCCTGGGCGCCGACCACTACTACGCGACGCGCGACGAGGCGACCTTCACCGATCTCGCGAACACCTTCGACCTGATCGTCAACACGGTCAGCGCGCCCCTCGACCTCGACGCCTACCTGGGGCTCCTGCGCCGCAACGGCACGATGGTGAACGTGGGCGCTCCGGCCGAGGCACTGCCGCTGCACGTCTTCACGCTCTTCGGCGCCCGTCGCTCCTTCGCGGGCTCGGGCATCGGCGGCATCCGCGAGACCCAGGAGATGCTCGACTTCTGTGCCGAGAAGGGCATCGCGAGCGAGGTCGAGGTCGTCTCGGCCTCGCAGATCAACGAGGCCTACGAGCGCGTCCTCGCCTCGGACGTCCGCTACCGCTTCGTGATCGACGCCTCCACGTTCGAGAAGTGAGCGCGGCCGGGGCGCTAGCCTCGGCGGCATGAGCGAACGGAGCCACCCGGCCGTCGACCGCGTCCTCGCCGACCTCGACCGGCACGGCGTGCGCCCGACCGTGCGCTGGCTCGATTCGGCCGCGTCGACGGCCGCACTGGCGGCCGAGGCGCTGGGCGTCGACGTCGGTCAGATCGCCAATTCGCTCGTGTTCCTGCTCGACGGTGCGCCGCTGCTGGTCCTGACCAGCGGCGGCCACCGCGTCGACACCGCCTGGCTGGGCGTGCAGCTGGGCGGATCGATCACCCGGGCGCCGGCCGCGGAGGTGAAGTCCGCGACGGGCCAGACGATCGGCGGGATCGCGCCGGTGGGCCATCCCGCGCCGCTGCGCACCGTGGTCGACACGGCCCTCGCCGCCTACGACGTGGTCTGGGCTGCGGCCGGGCACGCGCACACCGTCTACCCGACGAGCTTCGCCGAGCTGGTCCGGGTCACCGGGGGAGAATCGCGCGCCGTCGTTCCGCCGGATCCGGCGCCGTAGCGGCTGGACGAGGAACGCCCCCTGCGACGCGAGGTCGCAGGGGGCGTCGACGGAAGCAGAGGTCAGAGCACGCGACCCGCGCCGTCGGCGGCCGTGACCAGGAAGAGCTCCGGAGTCGCGAAGCCCTTCTCGGCGAAGGCGGCGAGGACCGCGGCGCGGACCTCCTCCTCCTTCTCCACCGGCGTGAGGGCGATCGCGGAGCCGCCGAAGCCGCCTCCGGTCATCCGGGCGCCGATCGCTCCGGCGCCGCGCGCCGCCTCGACGGCGGTGTCGAGCTCGGGCACCGAGATCTCGAAGTCGTCGCGGAGTGAGACGTGGCCGGCGTCGAGCAGATCGCCGATCGCCCGGGGACCGTGCTCGCGCAGGGTGCGGACGGTCTCGAGCACGCGGACGTCCTCGGTCACGACGTGCTTCACGCGCCGGTAGGTGACGTCGTCGAGGAGCTCCTGGGCGCGCGGCAGGTCGTCGACCGTCAGCTCGCGGAGCGACGGCACGCCGAGGGTCGCGGCGCCGAGCTCGCAGGAGGCGCGCCGCTCGGCGTAGCCGCCGGTGGCGTGCGCGTGCTCGACGCGCGTGTCGACGACGAGCAGGACGAGCCCGGCCTCCTCGAAGCCGAGGGGGACGACCTCGGTGTCGAGGCTGCGGCAGTCGAGGAACACCGCGGCGTCGCGCTTTCCGAAGAGGGAGGCGGACTCGTCCATGATCCCGGTGGGGGCCCCGACCGCGACGTTCTCGGCGCGACGGCCGACGCGGGCCATCGTCGCGCGGTCGAAGCCGAGGTGCCAGAGCTCGTCGAGGGCGACGGCCATCGCGCACATCAGCGCCGCCGAGCTCGAGAGCCCCGCGCCGACCGGCACGTCGGAGTCGACGTACGCGTCGAAGCCCGAGCGGGAGCCCAGGTCGACGCCGTACTCGGTGAGCGCCCAGACCACGCCGAGCGGGTAGGCCGACCAGCCCTTCACGGCGCCGGGGCCGAGCTCGTCGAGAGCGACCTCGACCACGTCGGGGGAGAAGGCGCTGCTGATCCGGATCAGGCGGTCCTCCCTCGGAGCGACGGCCATCGCCGTGGCGCGGTCGATCGCGAAGGGGAAGACGAAGCCGTCGTTGTAGTCGGTGTGCTCGCCGATCAGGTTCACGCGGCCGGGGCCGGCCCAGACGCCCGCGGCGGGGCGGCCGAAGGTGCGCTCGAAGGCGGCGGCCGCGCTCTCGGCGACGGCGGTCAGGGAGGCGGGAGCGGCGGTCATCGGTTCTCCTCGGCGATGTCGGCGGCGGTGGTGGCGGGAGTGGCGGCGTCGCCGGGAAGCGAGTCGTCGCTGTGCGCGGCGACCGGCAGCGCCGCGTCGGGGCGCTGTGCGATCCCGGCCTCGAGCACGGCCGCGTCGGCCCGCTCGATCGCCGCGCGCAGGGCCGCGGCGCTCGTCTCGGGGGCGATGTCGCCGATCCAGGCGCCCATCGCGGCCTCGCTCCCCGCGAGGTACTTGAGCTTCGTCTCGGCGCGGCGGGGCGAGGTGATCTGGAGCATCAGGCGCACCTCGTCGCGGCGCTCGTGCACCGGGGCCTGGTGCCAGGCGGCGATGTAGGGCGTCGGGGTGTCGTAGAGGGCGTCGATGCCGCGGAGCAGGCGCTGGTACATCGCAGCCAGCTCGTCGCGCTCCTCCGGGGTGGTCGCCGCCAGGTCGGGGACGTGGCGGTGCGGCAGGAGGTGCACCTCGACGGGCCAGCGCGCGGCGAACGGCACGAACGCGGTGAAGTGCTCGCCGCGGAGGAGGACGCGCTCGCCGGCCTGCTCGAAGGCGAGGACGTCGGCGAACATCGAGGGCCCGTAGCTGTCGAGCGAGGCGAGCAGACGGGTCGTGCGCGGCGTGACGTAGGGGTAGGAGTAGATCTGCCCGTGGGGGTGGTGCAGCGTGACGCCGATCGCCTCGCCGCGGTTCTCGAACGGGAAGACCTGCTGCACGCCGGGAAGGGCCGAGAGGGCGCCCACGCGGTCGGCCCAGGCCTCGACCACGGTCCGGGCGCGGGAGGCGCTGAGCGTGGCGAACGACCCCTCGTGCTCGGGGCTGAAGCAGACGACCTCGCAGCGGCCGACGCTGGTCAGCGTCCGGCCGAGCCCGAGGGTGCGCAGGTCCTCCAGCGAGGCGGGCGCGTCCGCGTCCTCGAGGAGCGGGCCGAAGGAGGGGGAGCGGTTCTCGAAGACGGCGACGTCGTAGCGGCTGGGCACCTCCGACGGGTTCGTCGGCGACGCCGGGGCGAGCGGATCGAGCTCGGCCGGCGGCAGGAACACGCGGTTCTGGCGCGACGCGGCGATGGAGACCCACTCGCCGGTCAGCACGTCCTGGCGCATCCGCGCGGTGGCGGGGCGGGGGTCGAGGTGGCGGGCGTCGGCGGCGCGCTCCGGGGGGAGCGTCGTGTCGGCTTCGTCGAAGTAGAGGAGCTCGCGGCCGTCGGCCAGCGTGTGCGGGCGCTTGACGACGCCGGCGGAGAGGGTGATCGCTTCGTTCATGGCAGGAGTCAGACTAGGGCCGCACCTTCGAAAAGGAAAGCTCGTTTTCCCTTTGACAAGTCCACCGGCCCGCGGGCACGATGGGCGGATGAGGACGGACGGCGAGCAGGAGTCCACGTCGGCGATCGAGCGCCGGCTGCGGCTGCGTCTGGCCGCCGAGAGCTCGGGCTTCGTCGGGGTCGCCCCGATGGCCGACATGCTCGGGGTCTCGGTCGTCACGGTCCGCTCCGATCTCGCCCTGCTCGCGAGCGAGGGCGTCCTCCAGCGGGTGCGCGGAGGGGCGATCCCGGCGCCGAGGCCCACCGGTGAGCGCTCGCTCGAGGAGGGCCTCAGCGCCGCCTCCGACGAGAAGGCCGCGATCGGCGAGGAGGCCGCCGCCTCCGTCTCCTCCGGGCAGAGCATCGTGCTCGACGTGGGCACCACCCCGCTCGCCATCGCGCACGCGCTCGTGGCGCGGGAGGAGCTGCGCGACGTCACGGTGATCACGAACGGCCTCTCCACGGCGCTGGCGCTCGAGCCGGCCATCCCGCGCTTCACGGTCGTCGTCACCGGGGGCACTCTGCGGCCGCTGCAGCACTCGCTGGTCGAGCCGCTCGCGTCCGAGCTGCTCGAGCGGATCCGCGCCGACATCGCCTTCATCGGCTGCACCGGCGTGCACCCCGAGGCCGGCGTCACCAACGTCAACCTCCCGGAGGCGACCCTGAAGCGCCGGATGCTGCAGGCGGCGACCCGCCGGGTCGTGGTCGCGGACTCCTCGAAGCTCGGAGTGGTCGACCTCGGCCGGGTCGCCGCTCCCGACGAGTTCGACCGTCTGCTCACGGGGGCGGGGGCCGCCGACGGACTCGTCGCCGCTCTGGAGGAGGCGGGGCTCGCGGTCACCCGCTGCCGGACGCTCGGCGAGCGCGTCAGTCCGTAGGATCGGGGAATGGCCGACTTCACCCCCGCCCCCGCCACCGGGCGCCAGTTCTCGCTCGACCTCACCGCCGAGGGACGCACCCTGCACGCCGTCGTGACGGAGGTGGCCGCAGCGCTGCGCCACCTCTCGGTCGACGGAGTGGAGATCACCGCCTCCTACCCGGAGAGCACCGTCCCGCCGTTCGGCTCGGGCATCGTCCTGATGCCCTGGCCCAACCGCGTGAAGGACGGGCGCTGGCACCACCGCGGCGAGACGCTCCAGCTCGCGATCACCGAGCCGAAGTACCACAACGCCATCCACGGCCTCCTGGTGAGCACCCCGTACCGCCTCGTCGACCAGGGCCCGTCCTTCGTCGAGCTGGCCGCGCCGGTCGTGCCGCAGGCGGGCTACCCGTTCCACCTCGAGACCTCGGTCCGCTACGAGCTGCAGGCCGACGGGCTGAAGGTCGTCCACCGCGTCGTCAACGTCGGAGCCGACGAGGCGCCCGTCGCCATCGGCACGCACCCCTTCCTCGCCATCGGCGACGTCCCGACCGATGAGCTCGAGATCACCGTCGACGCGGCGGTGCACATCGAGGTCGACGAGCGCCTCAACCCCACCGTGCAGAACCCGGTCGAGGGCACCGAGTGGGACCTCCGCTCCGGCCGCCGAATCGGCGACCTGGAGCTCGACGACGCCTGGGCCGACGTCCGGATGGTCGACGGCGAGAGCGTGCACGGCCTCCGCGCCGCGGACGGCCGCCGCGTGCTCCTCTGGGCCGACGCCTCGCACAACTTCATCCAGGTCTTCATCACCCGGATCTTCCCCGACGGCGACGACGTGAAGACCGCGATCGCCGTGGAGCCGATGACCGCTCCCGCAGAGGCCTTCAACAGCGGGCAGGGCCTGCGCTGGCTCGAGCCGGGCGAGGAGTGGACCGTCGCGTGGGGCATCCGCCACGAGGGGTTCCCCACCGCGTCATGACCACCCTCGCGGCCGTCGGGCGCGACGACGAGGCCAAGCGCGTCGCCCTCGTCCGGATGAAGCGGCTCGCCACGGGCCTGCTCGTGGTGATGGCCGTCGTCTTCGCCGTGTCGTTCGCCCTGCAGGAGCGCTACCCGTGGCTGCAGTGGGTCCGGGCCGCGAGCGAGGGCGGGATGGTCGGCGCGCTCGCCGACTGGTTCGCCGTGACCGCGCTGTTCCGGCGGCCGCTGGGCCTGCCGATCCCGCACACCGCGATCATCCCGACCAAGAAGGACGAGATCGGCGCGAGCCTCGCGCAGTTCGTCGAGGAGAACTTCCTCCGCGGCGCCATCGTGCGCGAGAAGCTCGACTCCTTCGGGATCGCCCGGCGGGCGGGGCTGTGGCTCGCCGAGCCGGAGAACGCGCACCGGGTCGGCGGCGAGAGCGCCGCGGCCGTCCGCTCGGCGATCGCCCTGCTGGACGACTCCGACGTGCAGCGCGTGATCGAGGCGCTGGCGCGGCGCCACCTCCTCGACCCGCAGTGGGGCCCGCCGCTGGGCTCGCTGGTGGGCAGCGTGGTCGAGGCGGGCCACCACCGGCGCCTCGTGGACACGCTGGTGGAGCAGGCGGAGGCGTGGCTGACCGCGAACCCGCAGAGCTTCACCCGCATGGTCAGCGGCCGCCTGCCGAGCTGGCTGCCCTCCGCGGTCAGCCGAGCGGTGGACGAGCGGCTGTACCGCGAGGCGCTCGTCTTCGTCGCCGCGGTGCGCGAGGACCAGGTGCACCCGTTCCGGATCGCGATCGACGGCTACCTCGCCACGCTGGCGCAGGATCTGGGCACCGACCCCGACCTGATCGCCCGGGTCGAGGAGATCAAGAACCGCGCCTTCGACAGCCCGCGCGTCCGCGAGCTCGCCGGGGACGCCTGGGAGGCGACGAAGGCCTCCCTCCTCGGCGCGATGGACGACCCGTCGAGCCCCCTCCGCGGCAGCATCGAGTCGATCGTGGTCGATCTGGGCCGCCGGCTCTCGACCGACGCCGGTCTCGCGGCGACCGTCGACTCCTGGATCGGATCGGTAGCGGCCAACCTGGTCGACCGCTACCGCACCGACATCGCCAGCATCATCGGCGACACCATCCACCGCTGGGACCCGCGCGAGACGTCCGAGAAGCTCGAGCTGCAGGTCGGGAAGGACCTCCAGTTCATCCGGATCAACGGCACCGTCGTGGGCTCCCTGGCCGGGCTGGTCATCTTCACCGTCGCGCACGCGCTGCTCGGCTCGTGAAGCGGGGCGCCCGGGCCCGCTCCGCAAGCCCTCGTCGGCGTCGGTGGTCGGGCGTACGGTCGCATCATGAGCGATGACAACACCACCGATCCCGATGTCAAGACCGAGGGCGACGTCCTCGGCGCCCGTGCCGACGACGGCAGCGACACCAGCGCCAGCAAGGACCCGTCCGACTGGGTCACCGGCGACGAGCCGATGACCGGCCCGCAGCGCAGCTACCTCGACACCCTCGCGCGCGAGGCGGGCGAAACCCTGCCGGCCGACCTCACCAAGGCCCAGGCCTCCGAGCACATCGACCGCCTGCAGTCCTCCACGGGCCGTGGCGACGGCAGCAACGGGCACGACTGATCCCGTCGGGGCGCCCCGGGGCTGAGCATCAGTCCCCGTCGGCGCCCCCGTCCGGGGCGCGCACACCGCGCCCCGGCGTCCCTAGGGTTCCGTCATGGCGATCTCCCGCACCACGCGCAACGCCCTCGACCTCATCGACGCGATCCGGATCCCCGGCCGCATCGATCCCCGTCTGGCCCGGCAGGTGACCCTGTCCCTCCGCCAGCTCCTCGAATCCGGAGCCTTCGGCCCGAGCGAGCGGCTCCTCCGCCGCCGCGCGAGGAGGCTCCGCTCCCGCACCCGCGAGGCGGCGGCGTTCCGGCAGACGCGCCCGGCCGGCTGCACCGTCCAGCCCTGAGCCCGCTGAACGGAGTCGCTCCGCTGTGACCGGCGACGGGACAGACACCGTCCGCGCGGTCGTCTAGAGTTCCTGGCATCCGGTCCGCCGGATGCCCGCCGCAGTCTCCCGGCCGGTCGACAACGGAGTCGTCCCGGCGCGGGTCATCCCCCCGTTCGCGCGTCGAACGCCCCGCTGGTTCCAGCACCCCGCTCCCTCCTCGAGAAGGGACTCCCGCGATGACGACCCGCGTCTCGCACACCGCGACGACCGTCCGCCTCGTCCGCTGGTACCGGATCGACTCCGACTGGCTCTCGGAGGTCGTCACCGGCCGCCTGCTCGAGCACCAGGACGGCCGCTGGCGCCTGCTCGTCGGCGAGAAGGTCCGTGACTACCCGGACGAGGTGTGGTCGCTCTGCCACGAGTGACGCCGTCGCGGAGCACCGCGGCCCGGACGAGGCGTCAGAGGTAGAGGTAGTACGTCTTCGCGCAGTCCGTCGAGCAGAACGGGTCACGGCGGCGGGCCGGCCGGACGCGGCACGCCTCGCACAGCCGAGGCCGGCGCAGGAGGACGCGGAGGACGGTCAGCACCTCTGAACGGTAGTGCGGCGACCTGGCTGCGCCCTGGCACTGTCCGGAAAGCGCGACCAGGCGGTCGAGTGGTGGGCCCCGTCGGGCTCGAACCGACGACCCGCGGATTAAAAGTCCGCTGCTCTGCCAACTGAGCTAGAGGCCCGCGCGATCCAGGGTAGCGGGCCGTCGGCGCCCCCGGAGCAGGTGCGGCCCGGACCGCGGACGATCCCGGAGCGGACCGCGTCCTCGGCGCGGGCATACCCGCCCAGCCGCGGGCGTTACCCTCCTCGAACCCCCTACGGAGCGCGAGCGCGAGAGCGTCCGCGCGCACGACCGCGGAAGGCGGCCCCATGACAGACGGCTTCCACAAGCCGACCAAGTTCCCCTCCCACGTCTTCGAGGCGTTCCAGGGAGGAGAGGACCCGGCGCAGATCAGCCGTGTCGCCCACGAGACCGCGATCGCGCTGCTGAGCCGTGTCCGAAACGACCCCGACCCGGTGGTCATCGACCGCCTGGTCGAGTACACCGACCACAACGGCATCGACGCGCTCGCCGAGCTCTGGGCGCGTTCCAGCGCGGCGAGCCTGCCGGGCGCCCTCTGGCGGATCTACCTGCTGCGGCTGGTCATCCGGCAGGACCCGGAGAGCACGAGCTTCCTCTACCAGCGCGGAGTCGAACTGTCCGCCACGATCGACCCGGTGGTCGCCGGAGCCAGCACTCCCACGGGGCCGGCCGAGATCACCGAGCTGGCCGACCGGATCCTCCGCGGCGTCTTCGACGGCGACTTCGCGGTGGCACTGGACCGCGCCGCGGCGTTCTGCCGCGTGAGCGCCTCCGGAGCCGTCTCGGTCGCCGACGATGTGGAGCCGGTGAACCCCGCCCGGGCGAGCGAGCTGACCACCCGCGCCCTGCGCCTCTCGACCACCGCGGCCGAGCTCGTGAGCTGCGCGCGGCTGTGGCGGAGCGACTCCCTGGAGTGACGCGCAACCCGCGTTCACCCACTGCGAACGCCGCTCGCCGCCACCGCGGAGGCCTTTGGTAGACTGGCGGAAGCCGGATCGCAGTAACCCCGGGCTCCACTTATAGCCGCTTCGAGCGGCCTCGCGCCGAGAGGCGTTCCTGCGGTCCGGCCCCTTCTCTGCTCGCATCGCCGCCACGGTGCGCGAGGCGAGGGCCCAGGAGGAGTCGATCCTCGCCCGAGTCCCCACAGACAGGCGCCAGCGGAATGAAGAACAGCAGAGCTCTCCGGATCGGCGCGCGAGTCTGGGCGGGGGCGGGGCTGCTGGTCGTCGCCGCCCTCTACCTCCTCGCCGCGCCGAGCGTCGACGGCTCGGAGGGCGCCCAGTTCGCCGCGGGGGTCTCGCTCTCGCAGGGCACGGTGATGCGCGTCCTCGCGGTCCTCGACGTGCTCGCCGGGCTCTGGGTCCTCATCCGCCCGCGCAGCTACCCGGGCATCACCGCTGCGGCTGTGGCCGTGATCTCGCTCTGGCTGGCACCCCGGCTGGGCGACCCCGCGCTCGTGCCGATCGGCACGTTGGCGCTGGATGTCCGATTCGTGACGCATCCGATCGAGGTGTCGGTCGTCGTTGCAGGCCTGGCCGTGACAGCCTTCTGGATGACGCGGAATCTTTCAGCCCGGGCGCGGGCGAGGCGGGGCTGATGACGGACGACACCACAGCGGAGGCGGCTGTCCTCCTCGAGCGCATCGCCGGGGGAGAGCAGGCCGCGTTCGCCGCGCTCTACGACCAGATGGCCGGCCGGGTCCTCGGCCTGATCATCCGCGTCCTCGTCGACCGCTCCCAGTCCGAGGAGGTGGCCCAGGAGGTCTTCCTCGAGATCTGGCAAACCGCTGGGCGTTTCGCTCCGAATAAAGGAAGCGCGACGACCTGGATCCTCACGATGGCACACCGCAGGGCCATCGACAGGGTCCGCGCGGCTCAAGCCGGCCGTGATCGGGACATGCGCATCGGAATCCGAGACCTCGGACGCGACTACGACCAGGTCTCCGAGCAGGCGGAGGTGTCCCTCGAGCACGAGAAGGTCGCGGCCGCCATGGGCCGCCTGACGGAACTGCAGCGGCAGGCGCTGCAGCTCGCTTACTACGGCGGATACTCGCACAGCGAGATCGCGGGGATCCTGCAGTGCCCCGTGGGAACCGTCAAGACACGCCTGCGTGACGGAATGATCAGACTTCGAGAAGAGATGGGGGTGGCCCTGTGAACGATGTGCGACTCCCCGACGGGATGGACGACCCGCGCGATCTCGCGGCGGGTCACGCACTGGGCATCCTGACGCCCGAGGAGCAGGAGCGCTACGAGCGCTTCCTCTCCGAGCACCCGGAGGCGCGCGGCGAGGCCGACGCGTTCGCCGAGGTGGCGGAGGCGCTGGTCGCCGACGCACCCGCCGTGGAGCCCTCGCCGGGCTTCAAGGCCGACCTGATGGCGCTCATCGCCACCACTCCGCAGCTGCCGCTGGAGGAGCCCGACGAGGACCACGAGGCGCCCGCCGCGCCCCGTCTGGTCCCCGTCGCCTCCGAGGGCGAGCGGAGCGGTCCGACGGCTCGCCGGGACGGTGGCGGCAGCGCCGCGAACCGCGCCCGGAGCCGCTGGTTCGCCCGCCCCGCGGTCTACCTCTCGGCTGCCGCGGCCGCCGCGGTGATCGTGGTCGGCGGAGTGACCCTTCCGCCGCTGCTCTCGTCCGGCCCCGGCCAGACGCAGCAGCAGACGGCTCTGGAGCAGATCCGCAGCGCCCCCGACGCGCAGGAGACGACCGGCACGGTCGCCACCGGCGAGCAGGCGACGCTGGTCTGGTCGAGCTCGCTCGGCCGCTCCGCCCTCGTGGTGGACGACCTGGCGCCGCTGCCGGAGGACAAGACCTACGAGCTCTGGTACATCGGCTCGTCCGGTCCGGTCGCCGCAGGGACGTTCGACGGGGGAGAGGGCAGCACCGTGGCCCCGCTCGAGGGGAGCCTGACCGAGGGCGGAGTCGTCGCCGTGACGGTCGAGGACGCAGGCGGCTCGCCGACTCCGACCACCGATCCGATACTGGCGATCGACATCGCCTGACGGCCCGAGCACGAGAAGAGCCGCACTCCCATGACGGAGTGCGGCTCTTCTCGTTCCCGGAGGGAACGCGGTGGAACGAGAGCGAGCCGCGACCCCGGAGGGACGCGGCTCGCTCTCGTCTGCGGCTGATCAGCCGAAGCGGCCCGAGACGTAGTCCTCGGTCGCCTGGACGGACGGGCGCGAGAACATCGTCGCGGTGTCGTCGTACTCGATGAGCTTGCCCGGCTTGCCGGTGCCCGCGATGTTGAAGAACGCGGTGCGGTCCGAGACGCGCGAGGCCTGCTGCATGTTGTGGGTCACGATGACGATCGTGTAGTCGTTCTTGAGCTCCTCGATGAGGTCCTCGATCGCGAGGGTCGAGATCGGGTCGAGGGCGGAGCAGGGCTCGTCCATCAGGAGGACGTCGGGGGAGACGGCGATCGCGCGGGCGATGCACAGACGCTGCTGCTGGCCGCCGGAGAGACCGGAGCCCGGCTTGTCGAGGCGGTCCTTCACCTCGTTCCAGAGGTTCGCGCCCTGGAGCGAGCGCTCGACGAGCGCGTCCGCGTCCGACTTCGAGATGCGGCGGTTGTTGAGCTTCACGCCGGCCAGCACGTTGTCCCGGATGGACATCGTCGGGAACGGGTTGGGGCGCTGGAAGACCATGCCCACCTGCCGGCGGACCTGCACCGGGTCGACGCCCGGGCCGTACAGGTTGTTGCCGTCGATCAGGACCTCGCCCTCGACGTGCGCGCCGGGGATGACCTCGTGCATGCGGTTGAGCGTGCGGAGGAAGGTCGACTTGCCGCAGCCGGACGGGCCGATGAAGGCGGTGACCGTGCGGGGCTCGATGGCGAGCGAGACGCCCTCCACCGCGAGGAACTGGCTGTAGTAGACGTTGAGGTCGTTGACCTCGATGCGCTTGGACATTGCTTCCTTCGGGGATTCCGGCCGGAGCCGAGTGGTGGGTGTCAGCGGCCGAGCTTGGGGGCGAAGATCTTCGCGATCAGGCGGGCGACCAGGTTCAGCGCCATGACGATCAGGATGAGGGCCAGCGCGCCGGTCCAGGCCCGGTTGAGGAACGCCTCGGCGTCGGGGCCCTGGTTCGCGTACTGCGTGTAGACGAAGACCGGGAGGGTCATCATCCGCTCGCTGAAGAGGTCGTAGTTCATCGACGCGGTGAAGCCGGCGACGATGAGCAGCGGGGCGGTCTCGCCGATGACGCGGGCGATCGCGAGGGTGATGCCCGTCGTGATGCCGGCGATGGAGGTCGGCAGCACGATCTTGACGATGGTCAGCCACTTCGGCACGCCGAGGGCGTAAGACGCCTCGCGGAGCTCGTTCGGGACCAGCTTCAGCATCTCCTCCGACGAGCGGACGACCACGGGGATCATCAGCACGGCGAGGGCGATCGAGCCGGCGAAGCCCATCCGGACGCCGGGGCCGAGGAGCAGCGCGAAGAGCGCGTAGGCGAACAGGCCCGCGACGATGGAGGGGATGCCCGTCATCACGTCGACGAAGAAGGTGATCGCCCGGGCGAGGTGGCCGCGGCCGTACTCGACGAGGTAGATCGAGGTGAGCAGGCCGATCGGCACCGAGATCAGCGCGGCCATGGCCGTGATCTCGAGCGTGCCGATGATCGCGTGGAGGGCGCCGCCGCCCGCGTCGATGACGTTGCGCATCGACGAGGAGAAGAAGAGCGGATCGAACCGCGCGACTCCGTTGGAGACGACCGTGTAGAGCAGGGAGATCAGCGGGAGCAGCGCGATGATGAACGCGGTCGCGACCAGCGAGGTCACGAGGCGGTCGACAGCCTTGCGGCCGCCCTCGACCAGGCGCGAGACCACGTAGATGGCGACGTCGAAGAGGACGGTGCCCCAGAAGATCGCTCCGACGAGGCTGAAGTCGTTCATCATGCCGGCCGCCTGGAGGATCAGGAAGACGGCGGCGAACACGACCCAGCTGCCGACGAGCAGCATCCAGGGGGTGCCCTTGGGCAGCTTGCCCGCCTGCAGCGAGAAGGGCATCGACGAGGTGGCGGCGGACATCAGTTGGCTCCCGAGAAGGCCTTGCGGCGGTTGACGATGAACCGCGCGACCGAGTTCACGACGAGGGTGATGACGAAGAGGATGAGGCCCGAGGCGACGAGGACGTTGACGCCGACTCCGCTCGCCTCCGGGAACTGCAGCGCGATGTTCGCGGCGATGGTGTTCGAGTTCTGCGAGGTGAGCAGGAGGAAGGAGACGACCGTCGCGGGCGAGAGCACCATCGCGACGGCGAGCGTCTCGCCGAGGGCCCGGCCGAGGCCGAGCATGGCGGCCGAGACGATGCCCGGGGCGCCGAAGGGCAGGACGGCCATGCGGATCATCTCCCAGCGGGTCGCGCCGAGCGCGAGCGCCGCCTCCTCGTGCAGGCGCGGGGCCTGGAGGAAGATCTCGCGGCAGACCGCGGTGATGATCGGGATGACCATGACGGCCAGCACCACCGAGGCGGTGAGGATCGTCTTGCCGGTGCCCGACGCCTGGCCGCCGAAGAGCGGGAACCAGCCGATGTTCACGTTGAGGAAGAGGTAGAAGGGCTGCACCATCGGCGCCAGCACGGTCGCGCCCCAGAGGCCGAAGACCACCGAGGGGACGGCGGCGAGGAGGTCGACCACGTAGCCGAGGGCCATCGCGATGCGGCGCGGCGCGTAGTGCGAGATGAAGAGGGCGATCGCGATCGAGAGCGGCAGGGCGATCACCAGGGCGATCACCGCCGACCAGACCGTGCCGAACACCAGCGGGCCGACGTAGGCCCAGAAGCTCGTCGCGTCGCCGGGGAGGCTGCCGGCCGGCGCGGTGAACGCGGGGATCGACTGCGCGATGAGGAAGATCGCGACGGCGGCGAGGACGAGGAGGATGAGGGAGCCGGCGGCGACGGTCGAGATCGAGAAGACCCGATCTCCGACACGCACCTTCGCCTTCGGGCGGACGACGGTCTCAGTTGCCATTCCAGGGGACTCTCTTCAGACGAGGGGGTTCGGCGGGGCGCACAGGGAGATGCTAGGGCTCGGAGGGGGCGTCCGGTGGGTCGAGCCCGGCACAGGCGGGGCCCGTCCCGCGGATCGTGCTGCGAGACGGGCCCTGCCGGTGGGACTACTTGATCGACTCGATCGCGGTGGCGACGGTCGAGGCGAGCTCGGAGCTCAGGGGAGCGGAGCCGGCCTGAGCGGCGGCGGCCTCCTGGCCCTCCTCGCTCGCGACGTAGGAGGCGAAGGACTTGACGACCTCGCCCTTCTCGGCGTCCGCGTACTCCTGGCACACGATGAGGTAGCTGACCAGGACCATCGGCCAGGCGTCCGCCTCGGTGCCGGTGCGGTCGATCTTGATCGCGAGGTCGTTGTCCTCGCGGCCCTCGGCGATGGGCGAGGCGGCGACGACCGCCGCGGCTCCGTCGGCCGAGATGGTCGAGAACGCGTCGCCGACCTTCAGCTGGGCCATGTCCATGCCCTGGGCGCCGGACTCGTCGGCGTAGCCGATCGTGTTGGTGCCGTTCTTGACCGCGTCGACGACACCCGAGGTGCCCTTGGCGCCGTCACCGCTCTGGTACGGGAAGGTCTGCGCGGCAGGAGCGTCCCAGACGTCGCTCGCGGTGGCCGCGAGGTAGTCGGTGAAGTTCTGCGTGGTGCCCGAGTCGTCCGAGCGGTGCACGGAGGTGATGTTCGCCGACGGGAGGGTCGCGTCGGGGTTCAGGGCCGTGATCTCCGGGGCGTCCCAGGAGGTGATGGTGCCCTTGAAGATGCCCGCGATGGTGGCCGCGTCGAGCTTGAGCTCGTCGACGCCCTCCACGTTGAAGATGACCGCGATCGGCGAGATGTAGACCGGGAGGTCGATCGCCTTGGTGTCGGGGGCGCAGGCGGCGAAGGTGCCCGCGAGCTCCTCGTCCTTGAGCGCGGAGTCGGAGCCGGCGTAGTCGGCGGCGCCGTCGATGAAGTTGGTGCGGCCGGCGCCGGAGCCCTGCGGGTCGTAGTTGACCGTGACCTCGGGGTTCGCGGTCTGGAACGCGGCGGCCCAGGTGGTCTGCGCGGTGCCCTGAGCGGACGAGCCGATCCCGGTGATGGTGCCGGAGAGCGTGGAGGTGGTGGCGGAGCCGGAGCTGCCGCCTGCGGCCGGTGCCTCGTTGGCAGCGCAGGAGGTCAGCGTGATCGCTGCGACGGCGGCGACGACGGCCGCCTGGCCGAGACGCGAGAATCTCACAAGTATCCCTTTCGGGTAGGAAAGCGTGGAAAACAGAACAGGGCCTGGTGCAGCCCGCGAGCGAGAGTACGGAGGGGTCGTGTCCTGGCACCGACCGCTCGGTGAACGCGCGGTGAACGGGTCCGCCTCGGGGATTGCGGAGCGACGGGGCGGCGGGGAAGGCGCGGTGCGTCGGGCGCGTCCCGGCGGCGCGACCGGCCCGGTGCGGACGGACCCGTCGAGCCGGTCACGCAGCGCGCCCGGGCGGTCAGGCCAGCGGCGTGTGCGTCTCGATCGCGACGATGCCGGAGCCGGGGTGGCCGGTGGAGAGGTGCACCACGGCGAAGCCCCCGGTCGGGAGCGCTGCCGCCTCGTCGAGGTAGGCGCCGAGAGGGGTCGCCGTGGCGAGGGCGATCTCGCGCAGGATCTCGGGGATCACCGGCCGGTGGCTGCAGAGGACGGCGGTGCGGCGGGCGCGGACCCGCTTGCCGACCAGGGCGCGGACGTCGGCGGTGCCCTGCTCGTGCGCCTCCTGGCTGAGGTCGTCGCGCAGCTTGACCGGCTTCCTGACCAGACCGGACAGCGGGGCGATGGTCGACCGGCAGCGCTTGGCGGTGCTCGAGACGAGGCGGCGCGGGCGCCAGGCGGCCACGGCCTGAGCGGCGGCAGCGGCCTCGACCCGGCCGCGCCCGGTGAGGCGGCGGGTGGAGTCGCGGCCGTCCCAGGAGGAGGCGGGCACCGCCTTCGCGTGCCGCAGGACCACGATCGCGAAGGTCTCGAGCGCACCGCGTGCGGCTATCCGGGCGAACTCGTCGACGATCGTCACGTCGTGCGGATAGGTCAGGTAGCTCCGGGCCCGCTTGAGCGTCACCCACTCGAGCGCCTCGACCTCGTCGTTCGGGAGGAAGTCGGACGCCAGGACGGCCTTCTCGGTCACCTGCGCCGCCCAGTAGTAGACGGCCTTCGGGCGCCCGCTCGGCAGCGTGTACTCGGTGCACCCCAGCGGCACCCCGAGCGCCACCGAGAGCCCGGTCTCCTCGCGGATCTCGCGGACCGCGGTCTCCGGGAGGGACTCGCCCGCGTCGACCTTGCCCTTGGGCAGGCTGACGTCCCGGCGGTGCGGCCGGTGGATCACGAGGATGTGCGGGCGGCCCTCGATGATCCGCCAGCACACCGCTCCTGCTGCGTAGACGGTGCCCGTCACGGGCGTCAGCGGCTGGAGGCCCGGTTGGCGGACCGTGTCGCCGCGCGCTTGCGATGGGTGATGTGCTGCATCAGCTGGTTCTGCAGGTCGGCGAGCGGTGCGCCCTCCTCGTCGAGGTGGTGCCGCGTCCAGTCGCCGTCCGGGCCGAGCCACCAGGAGGCGGTCCGCTCGTCCATCGCCCGCTCGAACATGTCGTCGATCTCGCTGAGGTGCGCCGGCTCGACGATCCGCACCAGAGCCTCGACGCGGCGGTCGAGGTTGCGGTGCATCATGTCGGCGCTGCCGATGAAGACGTCCGGCTCGCCGCCGTTGACGAAGCTGAAGATGCGGGAGTGCTCGAGGTAGCGGCCGAGGATCGAGCGCACGCGGATGGTCTCGGAGAGCCCCTCCTGGCCGGGCTTCAGCCCGCAGATGCCGCGCACCCACACGTCGACCGGCACGCCGGCCTGGCTGGCGCGGTAGAGCGCGTCGATCACGGACTCGTCGACGATCGAGTTGACCTTGATCCGGATGCCCGAGGGGCGCCCCGCGCGGGCGTTCTCGGTCTCGGCGGCGATCCGCTTGAGCAGGCCCTTCCTCAGGTGGCGCGGCGCGACGAGCAGGCGCTTGAACTTCTTCTCGATCGCGTAGCCCGAGAGCTCGTTGAACAGACGCGTGAGGTCCTTGCCGACCTCGGGGTCGGCCGTCAGGAGTCCGAGGTCCTCGTAGATGCGCGAGGTCTTCGGGTTGTAGTTGCCGGTGCCGATGTGGGAGTAGTGGCGGAGCACTCCGCCCTTCTCCTGGCGGATGACGAGCGCGAGCTTGCAGTGGGTCTTCAGCCCGACGAGCCCGTAGACCACGTGCACGCCCGCCTTCTCGAGCTTGCGCGCCCACGAGATGTTCGCCTGCTCGTCGAAGCGCGCCTTGATCTCGACCAGGGCGAGCACCTGCTTGCCCGACTCGGCCGCGTCGATGAGCGCCTCGACGATGGGGGAGTCGCCCGAGGTGCGGTAGAGCGTCTGCTTGATCGCGAGCACGTCCGGATCGGCCGCCGCCTGCTCGAGGAACGACTGCACGCTCGTCGCGAAGGACTCGTAGGGGTGGTGAAGGAGCACGTCGCCGCGGGAGACGGCCTTGAAGACGTCCTGCCGCTGGTTGGGCTCGCTGGGCGAGAGCTGCACCGCCGTCGTCGGGACGTGGTTGGGGTACTTCAGGTCGGGGCGGTCGATCTTCTGCAGGCTGAAGAGCCCGCTGAGGTCGAGCGGGGCCGGGAGCTTGTAGACCTCCTGCGTCGTGATGTCGAGCTCGCGGACCAGCAGGCCCAGCGTCTCGTCGTCCATGTCGTCGGTGACCTCGAGGCGGATGGGCGGGCCGAACCGGCGGCGCAGCAGCTCCTTCTCGAGGGCCTTGATCAGGTTCTCGGTCTCGTCCTCGTCGACCTCGACGTCCTCGTTGCGCGTCACCCGGAACACGTGGTGGTCGAGGATCTCCATGCCGGGGAACAGGTCGTCCAGCTGGTTGGCGATCAGGTCCTCGAGCGAGATGAACCGCATCGGCTCGCCCGGCGCCGCGACTCCGGCGATCCGCACGAAGCGGGGGAGCATCTGCGGCACCTTGAGGCGCGCGAACTCGACCTTCTGCGTCTTCGGGTTCCGCACCCGCACCGAGAGGTTGAGCGAGAGGCCGGAGATGTAGGGGAACGGGTGCGCCGGGTCGACCGCGAGCGGCATCAGCACCGGGAACACCTGGGCCGAGAAGTAGTCGTCCAGCACGGTGCGCTCGGCGTCGCTCAGCTCGTCCCAGCGGACGAGGTCGATGCCGCCGTCGCGCAGGGCGGGCTCGACGAGCTCCTTGAACGCTCGGGAGTGGCGCTGCTGCAGCAGGTGCGCCTTCTCCGAGATGTCGGTCAGCACGTCGACCGGCACGCGGCCGATGTTCGTCGGCAGGGCGAGCCCCGTGAGGATGCGGCGCTTGAGGCCGGCGACCCGGACCATGAAGAACTCGTCGAGGTTGGACGAGAAGATCGCCAGGAAGTTCGCCCGCTCGAGCGCCGGAACCAGTGGATCCTCCGCGAGCTCGAGCACGCGCTGGTTGAACGCGAGCCAGCTCAGCTCCCGGTCGAGGTAGCGGTTGTCGGGGAGGAGCGGGTCCGAGTGCTCCTCCTCGTCGTCGAAGTCGTCGTCGAGGTCATCGCTGAGACCGTCTTCGAGAAGCAGGTTGTCGCCGTCCATGCGACCATCCTGGCACCGCGTCCGTCCGCTCCGCGCCGCCGCTCGTGAATGCCGGATGAACGGGGCCGGGGGAGGCCCTGTGGAGGAGTGCCGGCTCAGCGCAGCGGCGCGGCGCGCTGCAGGTACTGCACGTCGACGGAGGCGTCCGTGAACCCGAGCGAGCGGTAGAGCGCCACCGCCGACCGGTTCTCGGCCTCGACGTAGAGGTCGGCCGTGGTGCAGCCGCGCTCGAGCATCCGCGCGAGCCCGGCGTTCAGCAGGGTGCGGCCGAGTCCCCGTCCGGCCGCCTCGGGGGCGACCCCGAGGACGTAGATCTCGCCGGTCGTCGATCCGGGCTCGATCTTGAGCCAGTCGTAGCCGAGGAGCGTGCCGTCGGCGTCGCGGAGCAGGAGGAAGTCGCCCTCGTCGAACCACGGCTCGGCGCGGCGGGCCGCCAGGTCCTCCTCCGTCATCCGCCCCTGCTCGGGGTGCGCGGCGAAGATCCGCGCGTTCAGGGCGATCCACTCGGCCGGAGCGAGGTCGCGGGCGTCCGAGAGGACGACGCCCTCGGGGACGCGGACCTCGGGGGCGGCGAGCGGCTCGAGCTCGAGGTGCAGGAGGGTGCGAACCGGTGCGAAGCCGTGGGAGGCCGCGAGGGCCCGGGCGGCGGGGTGGTCGCCGTGCGCCCAGGCGAGCAGGCCCGTCCGGCCGCCCGCGAGGACCTGCTCGAGGGTCGCGGTGCCGAAGCCGACCCCGCGCCACTCCGGATCGACGACGAACTCCAGCTCGCCCTGCCCGAGGATCGCCGCCGCCACGACCACGTCGGCGCGCAGCCCCACGAGGAGGGTGCGCGAGCCGGCCCGGGCGTCGACGAGGGTCTGGTCGCTGAAGGGGGGCTGGTGGTCGAACCAGGCGGCGCGCCCGATCAGGTGCTCGAGGCCGGCCGCCACCGCGGGATCGGCCAGATCCTCAACGGACAGGTTGAGCGACTCGCTCATTGTCCTCTTCGTACACGTTGAAGCGGTATCCGACGTTGCGGACCGTGCCGATCAGCGACTCCAGGTCGCCGAGCTTCGCGCGGAGGCGCCGCACGTGCACGTCGACCGTGCGGGTGCCGCCGAAGTAGTCGTAGCCCCACACCTCGCTCAGCAGCTGCTCGCGGGTGAAGACGCGCGAGGGGTGCGTGGCGAAGAAGCGGAGGAGCTCGAACTCCTTGAAGGTGAGGTCGAGCGGGCGCCCGTGCACCTTGGCGGAGTAGCTGGCCTCGTCGATCACGACGCCCGAGGCCTGGATGCGCGAGGTCGACTGCTCCTGCGCCAGCCGGCCGATCACCAGGCGGATGCGGGCGTCGACCTCGGCGGGGCCGGCCGAGTCGAGGATGACGTCGTTGACGCCCCAGTCGGCCGAGACGGCCGTGAGCCCGCCCTCCGTGAGGATCAGGATGAGGGGGACGTTGATGCCCGTGGTCGTGAGGATCTTGCAGAGCGACTTGGCGCTGGCGAGGTCCTGCCGCGCGTCGACCAGGATCAGATCGCAGCTCGGGGCGTTCACGAGCTGGGCGGGCTCCGCGGGGATCTGCCGGGTCCGGTGGCTGAGGAGCCCCAGTGCGGGGAGCACCTCGGCGCCTCCCGCCGAGGTCAGTATCAACAACTGCGCCACGGATCCTCCAGAACTGGTCTGCCCGCAATACTAGCGGCGGGCCGGGAGGGGCGTCCGCCTGGGGCACAATTGTCGGATGGGCAGGGATCGGGTGGGCATCGGAGTCGTCTGGGCGCTCGCACTCGCGGGCTCCGTGCTGACGCTGGCGATCGCCGCTCCGGAGTCCCGGCAGCTCTGGCTCGCGCTGACGTTCGGCGGCTGCGTGCTCGCGACCTTCGCGGTGCAGCTCGCCGTGGCCCGCGCCGAGGGGTACCTCCTCCGCGCGATGACGAGCATCGTCGGAGCGATGGCCGTGGTCGCGGTCGCGAGCGGGATCGCCCTCCTCCTCCCCGCCTGAGCAGTCGCGCCCTCCCGTCCCGAGCGCCCGGATCCGCACCGCCTGAGCGGCCGCGTCCGCCCCGCCCCGGCGTCGGAGGCGGCGGGTAGGATGAGCGCATGCTTCTCGCCCTGGAACTCTTCTACCTCGGTCTGCTCGGGCTCGCCTCCCTCGCCATCGCGTGGGTCTCCGGCGTGGTCGTCTACAAGCTCTACCGCGGCCAGCGCTAGCCGCCGCCGGAGCCCGAGTGATCTCGCTTCCGTCGGGCCTGCCGCCCGAGCTCGTCCCGCTGTCCTGGCTGCTCGGCGTCTGGGAGGGCTCGGGCGTCATCGACTACACGATCGGCGACGACTCCGTCCAGGCCGAGTTCGGCCATCGCATCAGCTTCAGCTACGACGGCCTCCCGTACCTCAACTACAACTCCTACACGTGGCTGATCGAGGAGGGCGCCGAGGAGGCGCCCCGGCCCCTGGTCACCGAGACGGGCTACTGGCGCCTCAGCCGCGCGCTGACCGACTCCGACGCCGGCCCGGGAATGCTGCCCGGTCGCGGCGCACCCGCCTTCCCCGACGCCGAGTCCGTCGAGACGCTGCGCAACGCCGCCGGCGGGTTCGACATCGAGGTCTCGCTCGTGCACCCGGACGGGGTCAGCGAGCTCTACCTCGGTCAGGTCAAGGGGCCTCGGATCGACCTCGCGACCGACGCGGTGATGCGCACCGCCGCGGCGAAGGACTACGCCGCCGCCACGCGCCTCTACGGCCTGGTCGACGACCACCTGCTCTGGGCGTGGGACATCGCCGCGCTCGGCCAGGGCCTGCGGACCCACTCCTCCGGACGGCTCGCCCGTGTCGACTGACGCGCCCTCCCCGCTCCTGGCCGCCCCGGGCGCCGTCGCGACGACGAGCGCCGCCGAGCCCGGCGTCGCCGCCCACTACGGCGAGCCCTTCCGCGAGCAGCGCGCTCTCGCCGCGGGCACCGCGCTCGTCGACCTCTCCGGCCGCGGCGTCGTGACCGTGACGGGGCCGGACCGCCTCACCTGGATCGACTCGCTCACCAGCCAGGCCGTCTCGCGCCTCGCTCCCGGCGCGTCGGCCGAGACGCTCCTGCTCGACCCGACCGGCCGGATCGAGCACGTCATCCGCCTCGTCGACGACGGCGAGACCGCCTGGCTCCTGCTCGACCGCGACGAGACGGCCGGCCTGGCCGCCTGGCTCGACCGGATGCGCTTCATGCTCCGCGTCGAGGTCGCCGACCGCACCGACGACTTCGCGACCCTCGCCGCCCTCGGCGACGGGCCGGCCCTGACGCTCGCCCTGTCCCTGGCCGAGGAGCCCGTCGTCTGGAGCGACCCGTGGTCGCAGGTCCAGCCGGGCGGCTGGCAGTACGCGCTGACCACAGAGCACCCCGGGGCCTCCTGGGAGCTCCGCGAGGTCCTGGTCCCGCGAGCGGCCCTCGAGGCCCTCACGGAGACGGCCGTCGGGGTGGGAGTGGCCCTCGCCGGGGTCGACGCCCTCGAGGCCCTGCGCATCGCCGCCTGGCGCCCGCGCCACGCGACGGAGGTCGACGAGCGGTCCATCCCGCACGAGCTCGACCTCCTCCGCTCGAGCGTGCATCTCGCCAAGGGCTGCTACCGGGGCCAGGAGACGGTGGCGAAGGTGCACAACCTCGGGCACCCGCCGCGGCGCCTGGTCCTGCTGCAGCTCGACGGCTCCGACTCGGTCCTCCCCGCCCACGGCGACGTCGTCACGGCGCTCAAGGGCGGCGAGCCGGTCGAGGTCGGCACGGTCACCTCCAGCGCCTGGCACTACGAGGACGGACCGGTCGCCCTCGCGGTCGTCAAGCGGAGCGTCCCGGTGGACCTCGAGCTGACCGTGCTGGCCGGCGACTCGCGCGTGGCCGCGGCCCAGGAGGTCGTGGTCCCGCCCGGAGCCGGAGCGGAGGCGGGAGTGCCCCGCCTGCCCCGCCTCGGGGCGACGACCAGGTAGGCCACGCCGTGGTGGCCGCACGTCCCGCCGAGCGGGGCCGGGCGGCCGAGCGGCTGCGCGGTCTCGTCCGGACCCCCGAGCTGAGTCCCGCGCGCGCCCTCGCCCGCGCGGGGGCGTCGCTCCCCGCCGTGCTGCAGATCGTGCTCGCGGCGACCCTCGCCTACTCCGTCGCGCACTTCCTCCTCGGGCACCCCGCGCCGGTGCTGGCGCTGACGGCCACGATCTCGAGCCTCGGCATCGCGCGCGACACCCGCCCCAAGCAGGTGGCCGAGACAGCGACGGGGATGCTCATCGGCATCACGGCCAGCGAGGTCCTGCTCCTGCTGTGGGGGAGCGGCGTCTGGCAGCTCGCCGTCGTCCTCGCGATCGTCTTCACGCTCGGCCGGGCCCTCTCGCCCTCGCCGGGGTTCGCCGTGGCCGCCGGGACCCAGGCGATGCTGGTGATGGTCCTCCCTGCGCCGGACGGAGGCGTCTTCACCCGGAGCGTCGACGGCCTGATCGGCGGGCTCGCGGCGCTGCTCTGCACGGCGATCGTGCCCCGCCCGCCGCTGCGCACAGCGCGGGCCGAGGCGCACCGGCTCCTCACCGCGCTCAGCCGGACCGTGGAGGAGCTGGCCGAGGCGCTCCGCCGGGGCGACTCCTCGGCGTCCACCGCAGCCCTCGAGCGGATCCGCGGGACGCAGCCGGTCATCGACGGCTGGACCGCGGCGCTCGACTCCGCGACCGGCGTCGCCCGGATCTCGCCGTTCGTCCGTCGGCACCGCGGCGAGCTCTCCCGCCAGGCCGTGATGCTGTCCGCGCTGGACCTCGCGACCCGGAATCTGCGCATCGTCGCGCGCCGCACCGACTTCCTCGTCGGGGACGGCGCCCCGCGGCCGGCGCTCGCCGGAGCGGTCGCCGCCCTCGGCCCGGGCATCGCGCTGCTCGGCCGCGCGGTCGCCGATCCGTCGGTGCTCGCCCTGGCGCGTCAGGACCTCGTGCTGCTCGCGACCACGCTCGACCCCCAGCGGCTGATCCCGGAGGCGCGCCTCGCCGAGAAGACGGTGCTCGTCCTGCTTCGCCCGCTCGTCGTCGACCTGCTCACGGCGACCGGCGCCGCTCCCGCCGAGGCTCGGGCCGCCCTGCCCCCGCTCGCCTAGGGCTCAGGAGGTCCGGTGCTCAGGCCCGGCGCTCAGGAGGAGGGGGCGACCGCCTCCCACGCGACCGTCACCTCGCCCAGGCGCCAGCGCCGCGGCCCGCCGAGGACCGGCCACTCCGGCCGGAGGTCCCGGACCGCCGCGATCCAGCGCTGACCCGGACCGTAGACGGCGAGAGGGGCGTTCAGCGTCCACGCCCGCTCGAGGGCGGAGAGGAAGGCGTGCACGCCCTCGCCGGGCACGTTGCGGTGGATGAGGGCCTTCGGCAGGCGCTCGGCCGCCGTCATCGGCGAGGGGATCGCCGCGAGCCGGAGCGAGAGGGTCAGCGAGCGCGGGCCCTCCCGGCCGACCTCGATCCAGGTGCAGATGCGGCCGATCTCGTCGCAGGTGCCCTCGACCAGGACGCCGTCGGGCTGCAGGCGGTCCGTCATCGTCGCCCAGGCTCCCTCCACCGCGTCCTCGTCGTACTGGCGGAGCACGTTGAAGGCGCGGATGACGCCCGCCCGCCGCCCCGCGGGCAGGGGAACCTCGAAGCCGCCGCGCTCGAAGCGCACGCGCGCGTCCGCGGGGAACGGCGTGCCGCCCTCCCTCACCCGGGCGAGCTGGCGTCGAGCGGTGTCGACCCGGGCGGGCTCGATCTCGAGGCCGAGCACCTCGACGTCGGGCGCGGCCCGGACGAGCCGGCGGTGCAGCTCGAGCGTGGTGACCGCGCTCGCCCCGAAGCCGAGATCGACGACGAGCGGGGAGGCGGTGCTGCGCAGGACGGGCAGCTCGGCGAGCCGGCGGTCGACCCGGCGGAGGCGGTTCGTGCCCGTCGTTCCGCGGGTGACGGCTCCGATGGGCATGCTCTCCAGCGTATCCGCGGGCGAGGGGGCCGCCTCTAAGCTGGACGCATGTCCGAGACCTACACCCTCATCCTCGTGCGCCACGGCAACAGCGAGTGGAACCAGAAGAACCTCTTCACCGGCTGGGTCGACGTGCGCCTGACCGAGCAGGGAGTCGCGGAGGCCACCCGCGCCGGCGAGCTGCTGACCGAGGCGGGCCTGCACCCCGACATCGTCTACACGTCGCGCCAGACGCGTGCGATCCAGACCGCCAACATCGCCCTCGAGGTCGCCGACCGCCTGTGGATCGACGTCAAGCGCTCCTGGCGCCTCAACGAGCGCCACTACGGCGCCCTGCAGGGCAAGGACAAGGCGCAGACCCTCGCCGAGTACGGCCCCGAGCAGTTCCAGACCTGGCGCCGCTCCTTCGACGTGCCGCCGCCCCCGCTCGACGACGACGACCAGTACTCGCAGGCGCACGACGAGCGCTACGCCGACCTCGGCGACGCCCTGCCCCGCACCGAGTCGCTGAAGCTCGTGATCGAGCGGATGCTCCCGTACTGGGAGTCCGACATCAAGCCGGACCTCGCCTCGGGCAAGACCGTCATGATCACCGCGCACGGCAACTCCCTCCGCGCGCTGGTGAAGACGCTCGACGGCATCTCGGACTCGGACATCGCGGAGCTCAACATCCCGACCGGGATCCCGCTCGTCTACGAGCTGAACGAGGACTTCGAGCCGATCGGGGAGGCGCGCTACCTCGACCCCGAGGCCGCGGCCGCCGGTGCCGCCGCCGTCGCCGCCCAGGGCGCCAAGAAGTAGCACCGCCCCGCACGCGTGAACGGCCCGCCCGAGTCCTCGACTCCGCCGGGCCGTTCCCGTAGCCCCGGAGGCGGAGCGCACGGACACGTCCGGCCCGCAGGAGACGCTCGTTCCTGCGGGCCGGACGGTGAGACGGGCCGGAGCCCGAGGTGTCGACTAGGAGTAGTCGCCCGAGATCAGGTACTGGACCTTCTTGGCGATCGACACGGCGTGGTCGGCGAAGCGCTCGTGGTAGCGGCTGGCGAGGGTCGCGTCGACGGTGTCGGCGGCCTGGCCCTTCCACGCCTCGCTGAGCACCTTGTCGAAGACGCTGACGTGCAGCTCGTCGATCTTGTCGTCCTCGTCGCGGATCTCCTCGGCGATGCGCGGGTCCTGCGAGCGGAGCAGGTCGGTCAGCTTGTGCGCGACGACCACGTCGAGGCGGCCCATCTCGACGAACGTCGGACGCAGGCTCTTGGGGACCACCTTGTCGGGGAAGCGATAGCGCGAGAGCTGGGCGATGTGCTCGGCGATGTCGCCCATCCGCTCGAGCGACGCGCTGATACGCAGCGCCGAGACGACGATCCGCAGGTCGCGGGCGACCGGGTTCTGCCGGGCGAGGATGTCGATCGCGAGCTCGTCGAGGCTGATGGCCAACTCGTCGATGCGCGCGTCGCTCGCGATGACCTCCTCCGCGAGGGTGACGTCGGAGTGGTTGAACGCCTGGGTCGCCTTCTCGATGGCGATCTCGACGAGTCCGGAGATCTCGACGAGTCGTTCCTGGACCTCGGCCAGCTCCTGCTGGAAAACTTCGCGCATCTGTGTTCGACCCTCTCTACGGCGCGCGCGGACGACGGCGCCGGATCTGCGGCGAGCACCTCGCACGCCGCTGCGACTGCACTCCGTGGGCGCAGGCGCAGTCATGATGACCACGGCAGGTTAACGGACGGTGCCGGGCGTTTGAACAGTACTCGACCCCCGGAGGATCGACGGGCGTCCGGTAGGGGGACGCCCGGTGGATGGTTAGCCTGGGTCCGTGGATTCGGGCTTGATCGTGGTTCTGTCGCTCGTTCTCGGTGTCGCGATCGGGATCCTTCTGACGACCGTGCTCACGCTCGCCGCCCGCCAGGGCCGCATCGCGCAGGACGTGATCTCGGTCGGGCTCCCCGAGGGGATCGAGGCGATCATCGACGCCGTCGGCTCGCCCGCCTTCGTGACCGACCCGTCGCACAACGTGCTGAAGGCGTCCACCCGCGCCGTCGCGCTCGGCCTGGTCTCGCAGGACACGCTGCTCCACCCCGACCTCGCCGCCATCGTCGACCGCGTCCGCCGCTTCGGCGACGACATCGTCCAGGACCTCGAGCTCGCGACCAGCCCGCTCTCCGACGCCGCCGTGACGCTCGTCGTCCACGCGACCCGCCTGGGCTCCCGCTACGTCCTCGTCATCGCCGAGGACCACACCGAGGCGCGCCGGCTCGAGGCCGTCCGCCGGGACTTCGTCGCCAACATCTCCCACGAGCTGAAGACCCCGATCGGCGCCGTCGGCCTGCTCGCCGAGGCCCTCGACTCCGCCGCCGACGACCCCCAGCAGGTGCGCCGCTTCGCGCACCGGCTGACCCAGGAGTCGCACCGCCTCGCGAAGATCACCCGCGAGATCATCGAGCTCTCCCGCCTCCAGGCCGCCGACGTCGCCGGCTCCGCCGAGATCATCCGCGTCGACGACGTCGTCACGGCGGCGCTCGAGACCACCCACGTCATGGCGGAGTCGCACGACGTCACCCTGGTCAAGGGCGGGATGAAGAAGGCCTACGTCGTGGGGCAGGAGAAGATGCTCGTCTCGGCGCTGCACAACCTCCTCGCCAACGCCATCCAGTACTCGCCCGCCGGCTCCCGCGTGGGCATCGGCGTCCGCTCCACCGGCGGAGTCGTCGAGATCGCCGTCACCGACCAGGGCATCGGCATCCCGGAGGAGGACCTCGACCGGGTGTTCGAGCGCTTCTACCGCGTCGACCAGGCCCGCTCCCGCCACACCGGCGGCACCGGCCTCGGCCTCAGCATCGTCAAGCACGCCGTGCAGAACCACGGCGGCGACGTCCGCGTCTGGTCCAAGCCCGGCCGCGGCTCCACCTTCACCATCCGGCTCCCCGAAGCCGACCCCGCCCGGACGCCCTTCGCGGCGACCGCCCCGATAGGAGAACACGCGTGACCAGCATCCTGCTCGTCGAGGACGAGAGCGCCCTCAGCGAGCCCCTCAGCTACCTGCTCGAACGCGAGGGCTACGACGTCACCGTCGCCGAGGACGGCAACCGCGCCGTCGCCGCCTTCGACGAGGGCGACTACGACCTGATCCTCCTCGACCTCATGCTGCCCGGAATGCCCGGCACCGAGGTCTGCCGCGAGATCCGCACCCGCTCCTCCGTCCCGATCATCATGGTCACCGCCAAGGACTCCGAAGTGGACATCGTCGTCGGCCTGGAGCTCGGCGCCGACGACTACGTCACCAAGCCCTACTCCACCCGCGAACTGCTCGCCCGCATCCGCGCCGTCCTCCGACGCCGCACCGAGGAGCCCGGCGAGGAGCGGATCGTCGTCGCCGGCCCCGTCCGCATGGACATCGAACGCCACACGGTCGAAGTCGACGGCGTCGAGACCCCGATGCCCCTCAAGGAGTTCGAGCTCCTCGAGATGCTCCTCCGCAACGCGGGCCGCGTCCTCACCCGCGGCCAGCTCATCGACCGCGTCTGGGGGAGCGACTACTTCGGCGACACGAAGACCCTCGACGTCCACGTCAAGCGCATCCGCTCGAAGATCGAGAAGACGCCGAAGGAACCGGTGCTCCTGGTTACTGTCCGCGGCCTCGGCTACCGCTTCGACGCTTGATCGCGGGCCCTGGCGGGGCGATCTGCGGCGTTGTCGTCGGTTGCGATACCGCTGGTATCGCGCCCTCCTCCGCCTTGCAGCTCACCCCGCCAGGACCCGCGATCAACCCTGTGCTGGAGGGGTGAGGGGCGGGGCCGTCGCTGCGCGACGAGCCGGATGGGGTAGGGCCGTCGCTGTGGGACGAGCCGTCGAGGGTGGGGCCGTCGCTTCGCGACGAGCCGGGCGGGGGCGTCGCTCAGGGCGTGGTGCTCGAGTGGTCGGCGGAGTCGGTGTATCGAGACGCGCGCAGCCGGACGTCGCGCGAATGGTGGTCGAGTGGCCGACGGAGTCGGCGGATCGAGACCTGCGGGGACGACGAAGGGCCGCCCACCGGGGTGGACGGCCCTCGAGGGCGGAGGGGGCTACTCCGCGGTGGGAGCGTCGACGCCGGGCTCGGCGGTCGGAGTGGGGAGCGCGGTCCGGGCGGGGTCGGCCGTCGGGGTGACGGTCGGCGTCGCGGAGGGCGCGGGGGTCAGCGTCGAGTAGGCCTCGAGGGCGTTCGTCAGGACGGGGACGAGGAGCTCCTTGCCCTGCTCGGAGCCGTACTGGAAGTAGACGGGGAGCAGGCCGCCGGGGATCGTGTCGATGTCATCCATCTGGACGGCCTCGGTGCTGTCGGGGCGGACCTCGGTACGGCCGGGGACGGCGTCGACGGTGTCGCTGGTGCGGCCCGCGGAGCCCTCGTACTGCACCTCGACGCTCAGCGCCTCATCGGTGGAGTTCACGAGCGTCACGATCAGGGTGCCGGCCTCGCCGTCGTCCGAGACGATCATCGCGTTGCGGATGGCGAGATCGCCGATCGTCGCGCCGACTCCGTCGCTCGGGTCGTAGATCTTGCGCGTCGCCTGCGGGGCGACGAGGTTGCAGCCGGCGGTAGCGAGGGCGACGCCGACCGCGAGAACGACGGATGCAGCGATACGCGCCTTCACAGGAACCTCCAGATCGTCGGCCCCGCTCGCCCCGGACAGGGCGACTTCACTGTGCACGAGCCGACACCAGGCTAGCGTAGCGAGCACCGCGGCTCCGCCCGTCCGGACTCCCGTCCCGCTCGGCGCGCATGGTAATCTTTCCGCCGCTGAAAGGACGTCGCATGCAGTTCGAGGTCGGAGAGACGGTCGTCTACCCCCATCACGGAGCCGCCACGATCGCCGAGGTGAAGACCCGGACGATCAAGGGCCAGGAGAAGACGTACCTGAAGCTCCGCGTCGCGCAGGGCGACCTCGTCATCGAGGTGCCCGCCGACAACGTCGACCTGGTCGGCGTCCGCGACGTCATCGGCCGCGATGGCGTCGAGCGCGTGTTCGAGGTCCTGCGCGCCGAGGTCGTCGAGGAGCCGACCAACTGGTCGCGCCGCTACAAGGCCAACCTCGAGAAGCTCGGGTCCGGAGACGTCGTCAAGGTCTCCGAGGTCGTCCGCGACCTCACCCGCCGCGACCGCGACCGCGGCCTCTCGGCGGGGGAGAAGAGCATGCTCGCCAAGGCCCGCCAGATCCTCGTCTCCGAGCTCGCCCTGGCCGAGAAGACCGACGAGGACGCCGCCTCCGTGCTCCTCGACGAGGTCCTCGCATCCTGAACGGTCCGGCCGGCGCGCCGACCGCGGCCGTCGTCGTCGTCGCCGCCGGCAGCGGCACGAGGCTCGGCCGCGAGCGCCCCAAGGCCTACGTCGACTGCGCGGGGAGGACGATCCTCGAGCGCAGCCTGCGCACGGTGCTGCTGCTCGCGGAGCCGGTCCAGATCGTCGTCGTGGCTCCCGCCGCCCTCCTCGAGGAGACGGCCGCTCTGACGCACGCCGCCGGAGCCCCGGACGGCTCCGTCAGCGTCGTCGCCGGAGGCGCCAGCCGCCAGGAGTCGGTCGCTCGAGGGCTCCGGGCGCTCGGTCCGGCCGTCGAGACGGTGCTCGTGCACGACGCCGCCCGCGCCCTCACGCCCGTCGACCAGTTCGAGCGGGTGATCGCGGCGGTCCGGGAGACGGGCGGCGGAGTGATCCCGGGGCTGCCGGTCACCGACACGATCAAGCGCATCCGCGCCGACGGCGGGATCCTCGGCACGGTGGACCGCTCCGAGCTCGCCGCGGTGCAGACGCCGCAGGGCTTCCCGCGCGCGCTCCTCGACGAGGCCTACGCCTCGGCGGAGGAGGACTTCACCGACGACGCGGCGCTCCTCGCCTCGCGCGGCAGTCCCTCGATCGTCGTCGCGGGCGACCCGCTCGCCTTCAAGATCACCACCGCCTGGGACCTGGCCCGCGCGGAGCAGGTGCTCGCACCGCCACCCGCCGTCGTCGTGCCGCGCGTCGGCATCGGCACGGACGTGCACGCGTTCGACGACGCGTCGCCGCTCTGGCTCGCCGGGCTGCACTGGCCGGGGGAGCGGGGCCTGTCCGGGCACAGCGACGGCGACCCGGTCGCCCACGCGATCTGCGACGCGCTCCTGGGGGCGGCGGGTCTCGGCGACATCGGCTCCCGCTTCGGCACGGCCGACCCGCGCTTCGCGGACGCCCACGGCGAGGTCTTCCTCCGCGCGACCCGCGAGCTGGTGGAGGCCGCCGGCTTCGCCATCGGCAACGTCTCGGTGCAGCTCATCGGCAACCGCCCGAAGTTCTCGCCGCGGCGCGAGGAGGCGCAGAGGCTGCTCTCGGAGCTGCTCGGCGCACCGGTCAGCGTCGCCGCCACCACCTCGGACGCGCTGGGCTTCACCGGCCGGGGCGAGGGGGTCGCCGCGACCGCGACGGCACTGGTCCTCCCCACCCCCGCTGTCGCCCGGTAGTCCCCGGGCGGAGCCGCCGACCCGGCCGGGAGCGGTCCGCCCGGTAAACTCGCCCGCGTGACTCTGCGACTGCATGACTCGAAGGCCCAGGCCCTCGTCGATTTCGTCCCCCTCCGCGAGAACGAGGTCGGGATGTACGTCTGCGGACCCACCGTTCAGTCCTCGCCCCACATCGGGCACCTGCGCTCCGCCCTCGCGTACGACCAGCTGCGCCGCTGGCTGGCGTACCGCGGCTTCCAGGTCACCCTGGTGCGTAACGTCACCGACATCGACGACAAGATCCTCGCCATCGCCGAGGACGCGCGGCGTCGGGTGCCCGAGGGTGCGCCGGTCGAGCAGTGGTGGGCGCTCGCCTACCGCGTCGAGCTCGAGTTCACCGCCGCGTACACGGCCCTCGGCATCCTCCCGCCGACCTACGAGCCGCGCGCGACCGCGAGCATCGCCGAGATGATCACGCTCATCCAGACCCTGATCGAGCGCGGTCACGCCTACCCGGCGCCCGACGACTCCGGCGACGTCTACTTCGACACGCGGTCCTGGCCGGACTACGGCTCACTCACCCACCAGCGCCTCGAGAGCATGGAGGCGGCGACCGACGCCGACCCGCGCGGCAAGCGCGACCCGCACGACTTCGCTCTCTGGAAGGGCGCCAAGCCGGAGGAGCCCCAGTCGGCCGCCTGGGCCTCGCCGTGGGGCGCCGGCCGCCCCGGCTGGCACATCGAGTGCTCCGCGATGTCGACGAAGTACCTCGGCACCCAGTTCGACATCCACGGCGGCGGGCTCGACCTGCGCTTCCCCCACCACGAGAACGAGCTCGCCCAGTCCAGCGCCGCCGGCCACGCCTTCGCCAGCTACTGGCTGCACAACGGCCTCGTGTCCGTCACCGGCCAGAAGATGAGCAAGTCGCTCGGCAACTCGGTGTTCGCCTCCGAGCTGCTCGAAGCGGCCCGCCCGCTCGTCGTCCGCTACTACCTCGGCTCGGCCCACTACCGCTCCACCCTCGAGTTCCACGACGGGGCCCTCGAGGAGGCCGAAGCGGCGCTGGAGCGGATCGAGGGCTTCCTCGAGCGCTCCCGCCGCCGCCTCGACGGCACGCGGTTCGCCGCGCTCGGCGAGCCGGTGGTTCCGGAGGAGTTCGCCGAGGCGATGGACGACGACCTGTCCGTCCCGCAGGCCATCGGCGTCCTGCACGAGACCGTGCGCGCCGGCAACGCCGCCCTCGACGCCGAGGACCTCGGCTCCGTCTCGGCCCTGCGCACCCAGGTGCTCGCGATGGCGGCCGTGCTCGGCATCGACCCGGAGGCGCCCGAGTGGGCGCGCTCCGACGACGAACCCTCGTACCGCGCGCTCAGCGTGCTGGTCGACCGCCTGGTCGCCGAACGCCAGACCGCGCGCGAGCAGCGCGACTGGGCGAGCGCCGACCGCATCCGAACCGATCTCGCCGCGGCGGGAATCACGATCGAAGACACCCAGACGGGTGCGCATTGGAGTCTCGATGGCGAATAAGCCCGGCCGCCCCGGAGCGGTCCGAAAGAAGAGCAAGGGCAAGGCCGTCGGTTCCGGCGGTCAGGGCCGTCAGGCCCTCGAGGGCAAGAAGCCCACGCCCAAGGCCGAGGACCGGCCCTACCACCCCGCAGGCAAGGCGAAGCTGGCGCGCGAGCGCTTCGTCGCCGCCGGCGGAAAGGGCCGTCCCGGCGGAGCCCTCTCCGCGGCCGCCCGCGGACAGGGGCGCCCCGCCCCGTCGCGCAAGCCCAAGAGCGGCGACGACTTCGAGATGGTGACGGGCCGGAACTCGGTCCTCGAGGCGCTGCGCGCCAGCATCCCGGCCACCACCCTCTACCTCGCGACCCGCATCGAGATGGACGACCGGGTCAAGGAGGCGCTCAAGATCGCCACCGCCCGCGGCCTTCCCGTGCTCGAGGTCATGCGCCCGGAGCTCGACCGCCTCGCCGGGCCCGACTCCGTGCACCAGGGCCTCGTGCTGAAGGTGCCGCCCTACGAGTACGCCCACCCGAGCGACCTGCTCGAGCGCAGCGTCTCCCGCGGAGCGGTCCCCCTCCTCGTCGCCCTCGACGGCATCACCGACCCGCGCAACCTCGGAGCGATAATCCGCTCCGTCGCCGCGTTCGGCGGACAGGGCGTCATCGTCCCGCAGCGCCGCTCCGTGGGCCTCAACTCCGCCGCCTGGAAGACCTCCGCCGGAGCCGCCGCACGCATCCCCGTCGCGATGGCGTCCAACCTCACCGCCATGATCAAGGACTTCAAGCGCGCGGGCGTCTTCGTCATCGGACTCGACGGCGACGGCGACGTGATGCTCCCCGGCCTCGAACTCGCCGACCGGCCGCTCCTCGTCGTCGTCGGCAGCGAGGGCAAGGGCCTCTCCCGCCTCGTCACCGAGCAGTGCGACGCCGTCGTCTCCATCCCGATCAGCTCCGCCACCGAATCCCTCAACGCCGGGATCGCGGCGTCGGTCGCGCTCTACGAGATCTCCAAACTCCGCTCCGCCTCCGAGTAGCGCGGGCGCCGGCACGGCGATCTGCGGCGTTGTCGTCGGGCGCGATACCGCCGGTATCGCTTCCTCCTCCGCCTTGCAGCTCACCGCGCCGGCACCCGCGCTATGGGTCTGGATGTCAGAGGCGCCGCCTGCGGCGAGCGGACAGGGGCGCCGCCTGCGGCGAGCGGACCGAGTGCGCCGCCTGCGGCGAGCGAGCCGGGGGGATGCGAAGAGGGCCCGTGCTGACAGCGCGGGCCCTCTTGCGGTGGTGGGGGGTCAGACGTTCTTCGTCCAGTCGACGTCGGCGTCCTCGTCGGTGAGCTCGGCGTCGCCGGACTCGTCGAGGACGAGGTTCGGGAGGGTCAGCGCCTCGGTGGGAGGAGCGATGACCGTCGCCTCGTCGCGGCGGTGACGCAGGATGTCGTTCACGTAGGCGGTGACCGCCTCCGCCAGGGGGACGTCGCGCGCCTGCTGCTGCGACATGAACCAGCGGTGCTCGAGCAGCTGGTGGAACATCTCGGCCGGCTCCAGGCGGCCCTTGAGATCACGGGGGATCGAGCGGATGACCGGCTCGAACACCTGCGCCAGCCACTCGTGCGCCACCATCTCCTCGTCCAGGCCCTGCTTGTCGTAGGTCGCCGTGTACGAGTCGAGGTCGTTGAGCAGGCGCCGCGCCTGGTTCTCCTGCGCGTCCAGCCCGGTGAGACGGAGCAGCCGCCGCTGGTGGTGGCCGGCGTCGACCACCTTCGGCTGGATCCGCACCGTGGACCCGGCCTCGTCGGTCTTGATCGCGAGCTCCTCGATGTCGAAGCCCAGCTCGTTCAGCCGGTTCACGCGGTCGTTGATCCGCCAGCGCTCCGACGTCGCGAACGACTCGGCACCGGTCAGCTCCTTCCAGAGGCTGCGGTACGCCGCGACGATGCCGTCGGAGACGGTGATCGGGTCGAGGTCGTCGTCGACGCGACCGCCGGCCTCGAGGTCGAGCAGCTCGCCGGCGATGTTGACGCGGGCGATCTCCAGATCGTTCTCGCGCTGGCCGTTCGAGAGGCCGCCCGAGTAGAGCTGCCCGGTCTCCGCATCGACCAGGTAGGCGGCGAAGGCGCCGGCATCGCGCCGGAAGAGGGTGTTCGAAAGGGACACGTCGCCCCAGAAGAAGCCGATCACGTGCAGGCGGACCAGGAGGAGCGCCAGCGCGTCGACCAGACGGGTCGCCGTGTCCGGCCGCAGCGTCTGCGAGAAGAGCGCCCGGTAGGGGAGCGAGAACTTGAGGTGACGGGTGACCAGCACGGCGGGCAGGGCCTCGCCCTCGTCGTCGGTGCGGTTCGTGATCACCGCGCCCGGAACCACGCACGGCACGTCGAGGCGCTGCAGCGTCTTCAGCATCTCGTACTCGCGCCGCGACATCTCGGCGGTCGTCTCCTTGACGGCGACGACGTGACCGGAGAGGTGGGCGAAGCGGACCGTGTGCCGCGAGATGCCCTTCGGCAGGGCGGCGATGTACTCGTCGGGCCAGTCGTCGAGCCGCAGGTTCCACGGCAGGTCGAGCAGGGCCGGGTCGACGGTGGCCGAGGTGATGTTCAGGGAGCCGGACATGATGCGCCGTTCGTGTCGCGTGTCGGACGGTGGGGGAGCCGCAGACGACGCTGCCGCCGCCCTGGAGGGGACGGCGGCAGCGTGCGGTGCAGGAGGAGGCTCAGGAGAGGCGCTCGCCCGACTCCGCGTCGAAGATGTGCACGCGGTGGTTCGCGGTCACGTACACGCGGTCGCCCGCGGTCGGGTGCACGCGGCCGTCGACGCGCGCGACGATGTCGGTGCGGCGGCCCTCGACCTCGGTGTGGCCGTAGAGGTAGCCGTCCGAGCCGAGCTCCTCGATGAGGTCGACCTCGATCGGCAGTCCGCCGGGCTGGGTCGAGACGGTGACGTCCTCGGGTCGCACGCCGAGCGTGACGACCTTCTGGCTCGTCTTCGCGAGCGCCTCGCGGGCGATCGGGAGGACGGTGTCGCCGAACTTGACGCCGCCGTCGGCGACGTCCGCGTGGAACAGGTTCATCGCGGGCGAGCCGATGAAGCCGGCCACGAAGACGTTGTTCGGGTTCTCGTACAGGTCGCGGGGCGAGCCGACCTGCTGGAGGAGGCCGTCCTTGAGGACCGCGATGCGGTCGCCCATGGTGAGCGCCTCGGTCTGGTCGTGGGTGACGTAGACCGTGGTGATGCCCAGGCGGCGCTGGAGCGTGCCGATCTGGGTGCGGGTGGACACGCGGAGCTTGGCGTCGAGGTTCGACAGCGGCTCGTCCATGAGGAACACCTGGGGCTTGCGGACGATGGCGCGGCCCATCGCGACGCGCTGGCGCTGGCCACCGGAGAGCGCCTTCGGCTTGCGGTTCAGGTAGGGCTCGAGGTCGAGCATCTTCGCGGCCTCGAGGACCCGCGCGGCGCGCTCGTCCTTGTTGACGCCGGCGATCTTGAGCGCGAAGCCCATGTTCTCGGCGACCGACATGTGCGGGTACAGCGCGTAGTTCTGGAAGACCATCGCGATGTCGCGGTCCTTCGGCGGAACGTCCGTGACGTTGCGGTCGCCGATGAGGATGCGGCCCTCGTTGACCTCTTCGAGGCCGGCGAGCATGCGCAGGGAGGTGGACTTGCCGCAGCCGGAGGGGCCGACGAGGACGAGGAACTCGCCGTCGCCCACCTCGAGGTTGAGCTTGTCGACGGAGGCGCGAGTGGCCCCGGGGTAGACGCGGGACGCGTGGTCGAAAGTTACGGACGCCATTGTTCTTGCTCCTTCACCGGCAGGTACGTGCCGGACGATCCGAGTGAATGGAAGTGATGGTCATCATCGCGTGGGCGACTCCGACCAACCGTCACAGTATGCCACGGGGCCGACAGTCGTCGGTCGGGCACCGCGTATCCGTCGTTTGGAGGTTTCCCAGGGCTCGCGCGTAGGATTCCGGCGAGTCGCGCCCGGCGACCCCCTTCTTCCCCCTCTCTCATTCGGAGCGTTCTTGTCATGACCACCGGCGGAGCCAACGACCGTCTCTCGAAGAACCAGCGACGAGAGGCCGCCCGAGAGAAGGCGCGCCGCCTGCGCGAGCAGCAGAAGCGCCGCGACCGCGTGAGCCGCTTCGCCCTGCAGGGCGGGCTCGCCGCCGTCGTGATCGCGGTCGTCGTGATCGTGGTCTTCGCCGTCACCTCGAGCATCCGCCCCGCGGGCCCGGGCCCGGCGAACATGGCGAGCGACGGTGTCGTCATCGGCGAGAACATGGTCGCGCAGACGAGCGGTGCCGTCGCCGCCGACGGGACGTCCACCCCCAGCGCGCTCGACACCTCGGCCGGCACGGTCGACATCCGGGTCTACCTCGACTACCTCTGCCCCTACTGCGGCCAGTTCGAGAAGACCAACGGCGACCAGATCAAGGAGTGGGTGACCAGCGGTGCCGCGACGGTCGAGATCCACCCGATCGCCATCCTCACGACCCGCTCCAACGGAACCAAGTACTCGGAGCGCTCGGCCAACGCCGCCGCGTGCGTCGCGGACCGCTCGCCCGACTCCTTCTTCGACTTCAACTCCCTGCTGTTCGCCAACCAGCCGGCGGAGGGGACAGACGGACTCTCGGACGACCAGTTGAAGGACTACGCCTCGCAGGCGGGCGTCGAGGACACGGCGGCCGTGAACACCTGCATCGACGACCAGAGCTTCGTGAGCTGGGTCCGCGCCGCGACCGAGCGCGCCACCTCGGGTCCGCTGCCCGGCACGGACGTGCCCGCAGTCACGGGCACCCCGACCGTCCTGGTCAACGGCGAGGCGTACTCGGGCTCGCTGACCGACCCGGACGCCTTCAGCTCCTTCGTGCTCTCGGCCGCCGCCGACTCCTACTCGTCGGCGACTCCCGCGCCCACCTCCTCCGAGACCCCGGCGCCGAGCGACACGCCCGCCTCGACCGAGACGCCCGCGTCGACCGAGACCCCGGCTCCCGGCGACGCCCCGGTCTCCACCGAGGCCCCGGTCTCCACCGAGGCTCCGGCCTCCTCCGAGCCCACTCCGGCCGCCGCGGGCTGAGCCCCGGACGCGCAGGAGCCCCGCGCATGAAGAAGGCCCCGACCGCACAGCGCGGTCGGGGCCTTCTTCTCTCCTGAGCCGACGACGGGACTTGAACCCGTAACCGCCCGATTACAAGTCGGGTGCGCTACCAATTGCGCCACGTCGGCAGGTGCGCTCGCGCGCCCGGCCACCCTATCGCGGGCCCCGGATCCGCCCGGATCGGGGCCCGCCGCGTCTCACGGTTCGAGGATGCTGAGGTGCCGCTCGGCGGGAGCGGGACGCTTGGGGCCGCCGATCTTCCCGTCGGGACGGCCGACGTAGAGCCAGCCGAGCAGCTCCTCGCCCTTCTCGAGGCGATGCGCCTTCCGCACGGCCTTGTCGCGCGTGTAGGAGCCGGTGCGCCAGAAGACACCCCAGCCCGCCTCGTCGAGCAGCAGGCTCAGGAGGTGGGCGACGCCCGAGGCGACGGCCTCCTGCTCCCAGGCCGGCACCTTCGACTTCTTGACGCTGACCACGACGGCCAGCAGCAGGGAGGCGCGGTGCGTCTTCTCGATGTACTTCCGCGGGTCCTTCTTCGCCCCCGAGGCGACCGCGAAGCTGCGGCCGACCCGGTCGCGGGCGGCGCCGCGGATCTCGATGACCCGCCACGGGCGCAACGAGCTGTGATCGGCGAGACGCGACGCCGCCGAGACGAACGCCGCGATCTCGTCGTGCCCCGGAGCCTCCGGCGTCACCTTCGAGCGCGATCGGCGCGCGAGGACGGCCTCGAGCACGGGGGAGGAGGACACGGTCACTCGCCCTCGGCCTGGAAGTTCAGGGCGATCGAGTTCATGCAGTAGCGGTCGCCGGTGGGCGTGCCGAAGCCGTCGGGGAAGACGTGTCCCAGGTGGGATCCGCAGTTCGCGCAGCGGACCTCGGTGCGGACCATGCCGAGGGTGCTGTCCTCGATCAGCTGGACCGCGTCCGGGTTCACGGACTCGTAGAAGCTCGGCCAGCCGCAGCCGGAGTCGAACTTGGTGCCGCTCTTGAAGAGCTCGGCGTTGCAGGCGGCACAGGTGTAGAGGCCGGAGCGGTGCTCGTCGAGCAGCTCGCCGGTCCACGGGCGCTCGGTGGCCGCTTCGCGCAGGACCGCGTACTGGTCGCGGTCGAGCTCCTCGCGCCACTCGGCGTCGGACTTGTTCACGGAATACGACGACATGGGTCTCCCTCGGAATCCTCGTCAGTGTACGGGGGCGGTCGCGCCCCTCCACCTGGTCCAACCCCCGGGACGACGGCTCCATTCCGCCTCCGCGGGCTCTGGAGGAGACTCCCCGCCGGCACGCCGCGACGCGGTCACGAGCCGTTCGGAGCGCCTCCCCGGCGGTGGCGTCGCGCCTGCCTACCCTGGAGGGATGAGCAGGACGACGGACCCGAGACCGGGCACCGGTCTGTCCGAGCGCGAGCTGCGGGTGCTCGCCTTCGAGCGCGAGTGGACGGCCCGCTCCGGGGACAAGGACGACGCGATCCGCTCCCAGTTCGGACTGTCGGCCGCCCGCTACTATCAGGTGCTCAGCGCGGTGCTCGCCTCTCCGGCCGCCCTCGCGCACGACCCGATGCTCGTCACGCGGCTGCAGCGCATCCGCGACCAGCGCGCCGGCGCCCGCGCCTCGCGACGCCTCGGGCGCCTCGAGTAGACGAGCTGCTCGAGTCCACCAACGGAAGGCCGGCCGTACCCCCGATGTCGAACACGCACCCGAGAGACCGCTTCGACGAGGTCCCGGCGACGGAGGCGCGCGTCGGCGCCCACCGCCGGCCGCCGGCCCCTCACGCCCGCGCGGTCGCCCTCGCCTGGGCCGCGCTCGCCACCGGAGTCATCGTCCTGCTCGGCTTCATCGGGCTGCTGGTCATCGACGACCGGGTGCAGTTCACGGACGTCTTCACTCCGCCCACCGCGACCGCGGAGGCGACCCCGACCGCCGCCGCGACGCTCGATCCCGAGCTCGCCGTCGCCGTCCTCAACGGCACCGCCACCGTCGGACTCGCCGCCAGCGCCGGCGACGCCCTGACGACGGCCGGCTGGAGCGTCCCGACCGTCGCGAACGCGAACACCGAGGACATCGCCGCCACGACCGTCTACTTCAGCGACCCGGCGCTCGAGGGAGCGGCCCTCGGTCTCGTCGACTCGCTCGGAACGGGGACCGTCCTGCTCTCGCAGGACTTCGTCGAGACGGGCTCCGTCGTCGTGGTCCTGGGGGCCGATTACGCGTCCGAGCAGGGCTGATCGGGGCCCTCTGTTACGGGCACGTTTCCTCCGTGTTGAATCCCGGGCAACTCTTCCCCGCGAGGCCCTTTCCAGCCGCTCCCGGGGCCTATAGCCGGATTAGTATTCCTGACCAGGCACCAGCACATCGCTCGTGCCGCGGGCATCACAGCACTGGGGAGTACAGAGATGGCGAACGGAACCGTCAAGTGGTTCAACGCTGAGAAGGGCTACGGCTTCATCACGGTCGACGGCGGCGGACAGGACGTCTTCGTCCACTACTCCGCGATCGACATGTCGGGGTACAAGGTCCTCGAGGAGGGGCAGCAGGTCGCGTTCGAGGTCGGCACGGGGTCGAAGGGCCCCCAGGCCGAATCGGTCCGCCCGGCCTGACCGCCGAGCCTCCCGGGAGCCGTCGTCCGCCTCGTGCGGGCGGCGGCTCCTTCGTGTCGGAGCGCGTGCCGGTCGCTTGCACTCGTCCACCGCGAGTGCCAGAATCGACCTTGGCACTCGCTCCGGTCGAGTGCCAGCACAGACATTTCACGACGTCCGGGAGGGACGAGAAACACACATGGCCAAGATCATTGCTTTTGACGAAGAAGCCCGCCGCGGCCTCGAGCGTGGACTCAACACTCTGGCCGACGCGGTCAAGGTGACCCTCGGCCCGCGCGGCCGCAACGTCGTCCTCGAGAAGAAGTGGGGCGCTCCCACCATCACGAACGACGGCGTCTCCATCGCCAAGGAGATCGAACTCGACGAGCCGTACGAGAAGATCGGCGCCGAGCTCGTCAAGGAGGTCGCCAAGAAGACCGACGACGTCGCCGGCGACGGAACCACCACCGCGACCGTCCTCGCTCAGGCGCTCGTCCGCGAGGGCCTGCGCAACGTCGCGGCCGGCGCCGACCCGATCAGCCTCAAGAAGGGCATCGAGAAGGCCGTCAAGGCCGTCACCGCCGAGCTCATCGCCGGCGCGAAGGCGATCGAGACCAAGGAGGAGATCGCGGCGACCGCCTCCATCTCCGCCGCGGACCCCGAGATCGGCGCGATCATCGCCGAGGCGATCGACAAGGTCGGCAAGGAGGGAGTCGTCACCGTCGAGGAGTCGAACACCTTCGGCACCGAGCTCGAGCTCACCGAGGGCATGCGCTTCGACAAGGGCTACCTGTCGCAGTACTTCGTGACCGACCCCGACCGCCAGGAGGCGGTGTTCGAGGACCCCTACATCCTCATCGTCAACTCCAAGGTCTCGAACATCAAGGACCTGCTCCCGGTCGTCGACAAGGTGATCCAGGCGGGCAAGCAGCTGCTGATCATCGCCGAGGACGTCGACGGCGAGGCGCTGGCGACCCTGGTCGTCAACAAGATCCGCGGCATCTTCAAGTCGGTCGCCGTCAAGGCCCCCGGCTTCGGCGACCGTCGCAAGGCGCAGCTCCAGGACATCGCGATCCTCACCGGCGGCCAGGTCATCTCCGAGGAGGTCGGCCTCAAGCTCGAGAACGTCACCCTCGACCTGCTCGGCTCGGCCCGCAAGGTCGTCATCACCAAGGACGAGACCACGATCGTCGAGGGTGCCGGCGACGCCGAGGCCATCGCCGGCCGCGTCGCGCAGATCCGCGGCGAGATCGAGAACACTGACAGCGACTACGACCGCGAGAAGCTCCAGGAGCGCCTCGCGAAGCTCGCCGGCGGCGTCGCGGTCATCAAGGCCGGAGCGGCGACCGAGGTCGAGCTCAAGGAGCGCAAGCACCGCATCGAGGACGCCGTCCGCAACGCGAAGGCCGCCGTCGAGGAGGGCATCGTCGCCGGTGGTGGCGTCGCCCTCATCCAGGCCGGCAAGCTCGCCTTCGAGAAGCTCGAGCTCGTCGGAGACGAGGCGACCGGCGCGAACATCGTCAAGGTCGCCATCGACGCCCCGCTCAAGCAGATCGCCCTCAACGCGGGCATGGAGCCCGGCGTCGTCGCTGCGAAGGTCCGCGAGCTGCCCACCGGACACGGCCTCAACGCCGCGACCGGCGAGTACGTCGACCTCATCGCCGCGGGCATCATCGACCCGGTCAAGGTCACGCGCTCCGCTCTGCAGAACGCGGCGTCGATCGCCGGTCTCTTCCTCACCACGGAGGCCGTCGTCGCCGACAAGCCCGAGAAGAACCCGGTCGCCGCGGGCGGCGACCCCACCGGAGGCATGGACTTCTAGTCCTGCCCCCCACCACGCAGAAGGCGGTTCCCCTCCGGGGGAGCCGCCTTCGGCGTTTCCAGAGGCATCTGAGCGAGCAGCGGGCGACCGAACCGGCAGGTGGTCCTGGATCCGCTCCGCGACCACAACGGCGGTCCTCCTGCGGTGGCACCGCCCTCCGCGCCGCCTCGGTCTCCTCAGCGGACACCGGCACCAGAAGCGCGTGGAGTGCGCCGGTGCGGGTCGCGACGTCCGCGGTCAGGGCGGAGATGTCGTCGGCCGAACGGATGCGGACGGCGACTCCGCAGGATCCGGTGACGCGGCATCCGTCGAGCGTCGGGTCTCATCTCCAGCGGTCCGGGCGGGCTCGCCGCCCGCTGGTTCCCAAGAGGAGAGAGTGAGCCGCGCGCGGCCGTGCACTCCGGGTGCGCGAGGTCACGGTCGCCCCGGGCGGATCGATCCGTGACGCTCGCGGACGTCGACGGGAGACCTCGGACCGAAGGGGCCCCCGAGGTAAGACGGACTGCGGTGCGGATCAGACCGAGGCGGGGGAGGTCTCGCCGTTCTGGCCGACCGTCAAGAGCGGCAGCGCGACGCGGAAGGTCGCGCCTCCGCCCGGCGTCTCGACGACGTCCACGCGGCCCTTGTGCGCGGCGACGATCGAGGACACGATCGCCAGCCCGAGGCCGCTGCCGCCGGTCTCGCGGGTCCGCGAGGTGTCCGCGCGCCAGAAGCGCTGGAAGATCTTCTCGCGGATCTGCGGCGGGATGCCCTCGCCGTGATCGATGACCTCCAGCAGGGCGAGGCGGCGGGAGCGGTCGACGGCGACGCCGATCTCGATCGGAGTGTCCTCGGGCGTGTAGCGGACGGCGTTGCCGATCAGGTTCGTCAGGACCTGGCGGATCTTGTTCTCCTCCGCCATCACCATCGCCGGCACGCCCGGCTCCTCGGGGGCGGTGGCGGTGCCGGCGGCGATCTCCTCGGCGTTGACCCGGCGCGGACGCCGGCGGAATCGGGCGAGCCTCGCTCCTGCAGCGGCGATCGGGCCGGTGAGCCCGGGGTTCGTCAGCTCCATGGTCTGCGTGGCGGAGGCGCCGGCCTCGTCGGGCTCGAGCGCGGGCGTCTCCACGGGGGTGTCGTCACGGGTCTCGACGCCGAAGTCGCGGTCGGGCCAGGAGGCCATCGCGTCCATCGCGGCGTCGCGGGCGAGCGGCATAAGATCGACGGGCGCGAGTGCGAGAGGCTTCGTCTCGTCGAGGCGGGCGAGCTCGAGGAGGTCCTCGACCAGGCCGCCCATCCGGATCGCCTCCTTCTCGATGCGCTCCATCGCCTGGCCGACGGCCTCGGGCGTCTGCAGAGCGCCCATCCGGTACAGCTCGGCGTAGCCGCGGACGGAGACCAGCGGGGTGCGCAGCTCGTGGCTGGCGTCGCCGACGAAGCGGCGCATCTGGTCGATCGTGCGGGCGCGGTCGCGGAAGGCGGAGTCGATCCGCCCGAGCATCGCGTTCAGGGAGCGGTTGAGGCGCCCGACCTCGGTGTTGGGCGTCGTGCCGTCCAGGCGCTGGCTGAAGTCGCCGTCGGCGATGGCGGCGGCGGTCTGCTCGACCTCGCGCAGCGGGGCGAAGGTGGTGGTGACCAGCAGGCGGGTGAGGAGTGCGCCGATCACGACGATCGCGACTCCGAAGCCGAGGAAGATCGTGAGGTACGTCGTCATGATGACGTCGACGCTGCGGGTCGACACCGCGAGCAGGAGCGTCTGGTACTCGGTGCCCCTCGTGAACACCGTCGACATGACGTGGTACTCGACCTTGCCGTTGGAGCTCCAGATCTCCATCGGCTTGTCGCCGCCCTGCAGCGCCTGCTCGAGGGTGAAGGTCTGCGGGAAGGCAGGATCGGCCGCGCCGGACGCATTCGTGTTGTCGAGCGTGCCGTACTGGTCGTAGACGGCGCCGAAGTCGGCCTTGGACTCATCGATCGCGGCGAGGTCGTTGACGGAGAGGTCGCTCGCCGTCCGCTGGACCTGGTCGGCCAGCTGCGCGTCGAGCTGGGCGACGAGCTGCGGCTTCAGCATCGTCATCGTCCCGATCCCGGAGACGAGGAGTCCCAGCGTGAGCAGGAGGACCGTGACCGCGGTGATCTTGGTGCGCAACGAGATGGAGTTCCACCGCTCGGCCAGACCCTGGTGCATGGCGGTGGAACTCCCTCGGGATCGGCGGGCGCCGCGCCTCCGGCGGGAGGTGGCGCCGAGGTGGCGGAGGCTAGGCCTTCGCGACCTTCAGCATGTATCCGAATCCTCGCTTGGTCTGGATGAGCGATTCCTCCGAATGCGTGTCGAGCTTACGTCGCAGGTACGAGATGTAGGACTCGACGATGCCCGCATCGCCGTTGAAGTCGTACTCCCAGACGTGGTCGAGGATCTGCGCCTTGCTGAGCACCCGGTTCGGGTTGAGCATCAGGTAGCGGAGCAGCTTGAACTCGGTGGGGCTGAGCTCCACCGGCTCGTCGCCGACGAGGACCTCGTGCGTGTCCTGGTCCATCGTCAGCTCGCCGGCCCGGATGACCGCGTCCTCCTCGGCGTGCATGGTGCGGCGGAGGATCGCCTTGATGCGCGCGACGATCTCGTCGAGGCTGAACGGCTTCGTGACGTAGTCGTCACCGCCGACGGTGAGGCCCGTGATCTTGTCCTCGGTGTCGTCCTTCGCCGTGAGGAAGAGGATGGGGGAGGTGTACCCGGCCGAGCGGAGGCGCTTGGTCACGCCGAACCCGTTCATGTCGGGGAGCATCACGTCGAGGATGATCAGGTCCGGCTCCTCCTCGAGGACCGCCGAGATGGCCTGGGCCCCGTTGCCGACCGCACGCACGGCGAAGCCGGCGAAGCGGAGGCTCGTGGTGAGCAGGTCTCTGATGTTGGGCTCGTCGTCGACGATGAGAATTCGGGGTCCGTCCATGCAGGACAGTATCTGGCCGTCGGCTGTACGGAGTCTGGGAGTCGGTTGTCCGGGCGCTCGGTGTCGGCTCGGCGGCGGGGAACGCCGGATCGGAGGCGGTGCGGCAGGAGGAGAGCGCGTCCGATCAGGACTGCGCGCGGCGGCGCCGGACCCCCACGATGAGCATCGCGATCATCATGAGGAACGCGATGGGCAGGCCCACCAGCGGCACGGCGAAGACGAACTGCCAGAACGGGCCGGCGTACTCGCGGATCCCGAGCGCGGGGGCGACCAGGATCGCGAGGAACGCGAGGACCGTCACGACGATGATCGCGATGAACATGTAGGCGAGCGTGCGCTCCGCGCGTCCGACGCCCGCCGGCTCCTGTGGCTTCACCCGTCAAGGATAGGGCGGCCCCGGTCGACTAAACTGATGGCTGCTTCATTTCCAGGAGGGGTCTGCATGCCTACCGGCAAGGTCAAGTTCTACGACGAGGAGAAGGGCTTCGGCTTCATCAGCACTGATGACGGCCAGGAGGTCTTCCTGCACGCTTCCGCGCTGCCCTCCGGGACCGCGGTCAAGGCCGGCACCCGCCTCGAGTTCGGCATCGCCGACGGCAAGCGCGGGGCGCAGGCGCTCTCGGCGCGCGTCCTCGACGCTCCGCCGAGCCTGGTGAAGCTCAACCGGAAGTCCGCGGACGACATGTCCGTGATCGTGGAGGACACGGTCAAGCTGCTCGACGGGATCGGCGCCGGGCTCAAGCGCGGCCGCTACCCCGACAAGGCGCACGGGCGCACGATCGCGGCGCTCCTGCGCCGGGTTGCGGACGAGCTGGATGCCTGACGCCGACGGCACGACCGACGAGCAGGGCCCGGTCGAGGAGACCGTCGCCGCTCCGACCACGGAGGACGCTCGCGTGGAGCAGTCCTCGGAAGAGGGTGACTCCGGCGCCGAGCCGGACGCGACTCCCGCCGATTCTGACTCCTCCGCTGAGGACACGCGCGGAGCCGACGAGGAGATCGACGCTGACCAGGCGGCTCCTGTCGACGAGGCTCCCTCCGGCGAGGGTGAGAGCGACGCGGCCCTCCCGGTGACCGAGGCTTCTGCCGAGGACTCCGCCTCTGCGGAGGAGACTCTTCCGGCCGACGACGTCGCCGCGGAGGCGGGAGTCTCCGGCTCGGGCACGGCTTCTGCTGCAGTGCCGGCTCCTGCTGAGGACGCGGCCACTGCTGACGTTGCGGTTCCTGCTGACGTTGCGGTTCCTGCTGACGGCGCGGTTCCTTTTGACGACGCAGGAACACCTGAGGACTCGGCTCCTGCTCAGGACACGGCTGCTGCTGCCGACTCGGCTCCTGCTGAGGACGCGACTTCTGCTGAGGATGCGACTTCTGCAGAGGATTCCGGTCCCGTCATCGCCGAACCTTCCGAGGCCGACGACGACGCTTCCCCGGGGGAGGCGGACGAGGCCGCCGCGGACGAGGCTCTCGAGCCCGTCTACGAGGCGGACGCCGTGCTTGCCGGGTCTCTCGATGTCGCGCGCGCCGCGCTCGCCGAGATCGCCCCCGAGGGGACGATCGGCGAGCTGGTCACTACTCTGGCGCAGGGCGAGCACGTCGTGTCGCTGCAGTTCGCGAACCTCATGCGCGGGTACCCGGGTTGGCTGTGGACGGCGACGCTGTCCCGGATCGACGAGACCGAGGACGTGAACGTCCTGGAGGTCGAGCTGCTGCCGGGCGAGGGCGCGGTCCTCGCTCCGGACTGGGTGCCGTGGTCCGTGCGTCTCGCCGACTACCAGACCGCGCAGGACGCGCTCGGCGAGGAGGTCGAGGACGCGGACGACGACGAGCTCGAGGACGCCGAGGAAGACGACCTCGACGACGAGTCGGACGACGACTCCGACGAGGACGAGGACGAGGACGCGGGCGACGACGACGACTCGGATGACGACGACGACTCGGAGGACGATTCCGACGACGACGACTCGGACGACGAGGACTCGGACGAGGACGACTCCGACGACCCGGACGACGACTCGGACGACGAGGACTCCGACGACGTCGAGCCCGAACCCGCTCCCGCCCCGACCATCCGTCGCCGTCGACGTCGCCGCTGATCCGGTCCGGCGCCGCACGATGAGCATCGACTCCGACACCCGCATCGCCTATCCCGACGGCGCCGTGCGCTCCTCCGGGCGCGTGCAGCACGTGGGCCGGCTGGAGGACGGCCGCTGGGCGGTCGTCCTCGATGCGACCTCCGCTCACCCCGTCGACCCGACCTGGCCCGACCAGGGGCCCGACCGCGGCGCGCTGGTCGTGGCGGGGGAGCGGCATCCCCTCATCGACTGCCGCATCGGGGCGTGGCAGGGCGGCGAGCTGCACGTCGGCGAGCGGCTCCCGGTGCGGCTCGGCACTTCGGAGTGGAGCTTCGTCGTCGTCCACATCGTCGACGACGCCTCCTCACTCCACGTGGACGACGAGGTCGACGTCGAGGTCGACGCGGACCACCGGCACGAGCTCTCCCGCGGGCACACCGCCTGCCACCTCGCCTCCCTCGCCCTGAACGCCGCTCTGGCCTCGTTCTGGTCGAAGCCGGCGCGCGCCGACGCTCTCGGGAACCCGGACTTCGACCAGGCGGCGATCCAGACCTCGCGGATCCGCGAGTCCGGCTCCACCGACGTCTACCGCCTCGGCAAGTCCCTCCGACGCAGCGGGATGGACACCGCCCGCCTGCTGGCGGAGATCCTCGAGGTGCAGGAGCGGGTGAACGCCCTCCTCGCCGGGTGGATCGCCTCGGACGCGGAGGTGCGCATCGAGCGCGACGACGACCTCCTCAGCACGCGGCGGACATGGCGCTGCACCCTCCCCGCGGGGGACGCCGCGATCGCGTGCGGCGGCACCCACGTCGAGCGCCTCGGCGAGTTCACCGGCCTGCGCGTCCGTCTCGAGTCCGAGGCCGACGGCACCGGACTCCGGATGGAGACCGACGCGGTCTAGCGGCGGTTGCGGCTGTAGAACAGCCCGATCGTGCCGAGGACCAGTCCGATCACGACGGTCGACAGGACGACCGGCTCGACGACGGCTCCGACGGCCGCAGCCACGAGCACGGCCACGAGCGCGACCGCCCAGACGACGCACCCGACCAGCAGAGCCGTCGCGTCGTCGCTCGCGTAGGGCGGCGGCGCGGGCCGCCGCTCCTCCTCGCGCAGCCACAGCCGCATGGCGTGCCTCAGACCGCCAGGCGCTCGAGGACGTGGTCGATGCAGCCGAGCAGCGAGCGGACGTCGTCCGGCTCGATCGCGACGAACGTCGCCACGCGCAGCTGGTTGCGGCCGAGCTTGCGGTACGGCTCCGTGTCGACGATCCCGTTCGCGCGGAGGATCCTCGCGACGAGAGCGGCATCGACGGAGGCGTCGAAGTCGACGGTCGCGACGACCTGGGAGCGGTGCTCGGGCACCTCGACGAACGGGGTGGCGAGGCTCGAGGCCTCGGCCCAGTCGTAGATCGCGGAGGAGGACTCGGCCGTGCGCGCCGACGCCCAGGCCAGGCCGCCCGAGGCGTTCATCCACTCGAGCTGCGACTCCATCAGCAGGAGGGTCGAGAGCGCCGGAGTGTTCAGCGTCTGGTTCAGGCGGGAGTTGTCGACGGCGTTCTTGAGGCTCAGGAACTCGGGGATGTAGCGGCCGCTCGCCGCGATGCGCTCGATCCGCTCGATCGCGGCGGGGGAGAAGAGGCCGAACCAGAGTCCGCCGTCGGAGGCGAAGTTCTTCTGCGGGGCGAAGTAGTAGACGTCGGCCTCGGCGATGTCGACGTCGATGCCGCCCGCCGCGCTGGTGGCGTCGATGACGGTGAGCGCGCCCTCGTCGCCGCGGACCCGGCGGACCGGGGCCATCACTCCGGTGCTCGTCTCGTTGTGGGGCCACGCGTACACGTCGATCCCCTCGACGATCTCGACCTCGCTCCGGGACCCCGCGGGGACGGAGACGACGTGGGCCGGCTCGAGGAACGGCGCGGAGGCGGCGGCCGCGAACTTCTGGCCGAACTCGCCGAACGTGAGGTTCTCGGCGCGGCGCTCGATGAGGGAGAAGGCGGCGGCGTCCCAGAAGGCGGTCGAGCCGCCGTTGCCCAGCAGGACCTCGTAGCCGTCGGGGATGCGGAACAGCGTGGCGAGATGCTCGCGCACGCGCCCGACGAGGTCCTTGACGGGCGCCTGGCGGTGCGAGGTCCCGAGGAGGTGCGCGCCCTGCGTCGCGAGGTGGGCGAGCTGGTCGTGCCGCACCTTGGACGGGCCGCAGCCGAACCGTCCGTCGTGGGGGAGCAGCTCGCGAGGAATGGTGAGGTCCGGCATGCGTTAATACTAGGGTTCCCGGCCCGCACCCCTCCTCCGAGCGACGGAGGCCTGCGTCGCGCCGCAGCGCCGATGCTGCGTCGTGGCGACCACTAGGGTGGAGCGCGCCGAGACGGGAAGGCTGAGATGACGGATCTGATCGACACCACCGAGATGTACCTGCGCACCATCCTCGAGCTCGAGGAGGAGAACATCATCCCGCTGCGCGCGCGCATCTCGGAGCGGCTCAGCCACTCCGGGCCGACCGTGTCGCAGACCGTCGGTCGCATGGAGCGCGACGGCCTCGTCGTCGTCTCGGGCGACCGCCACCTCGAGCTCACCTCCGACGGCCGCCGCAAGGCGATCCACGTCATGCGCAAGCACCGCCTCGCCGAGCGGCTCCTCCACGACGTCATCAAGCTCGACTGGGAGTTCGTGCACGAGGAGGCCTGCCGCTGGGAGCACGTGATGAGCGAGCAGGTCGAGCGCCGTCTCCTCGAGATGCTCGACCACCCGACGGAGTCGCCCTACGGCAATCCGATCCCGGGCCTGGACGAGCTCGGCGACACCCCCGCCTCCCGCTTCGCCGACGGCGTCATCAGCCTGCCGCGCTTCGTCGCGGGGTCGAGCGAGCCCCGCCGCGGCGTCGTCCGGCGCCTCGGCGAGCCGGCGCAGGTCGATCCGGAGCTCCTCCTCCAGCTCAAGCAGGCCGGGGTCGTGCCCGGTGCCGAGGGCGAGTTCTCGGCCCTCAACGGCTACGTGCTCGCGCGCATCGACGGAGCCGAGGCGGGCATCGAGCTGCCGAACGAGGTCGCGGCGCACATCTTCCTCGTCGTCTGACCCGCGTCTCCCTGGGAGCGGCCCGTACGGGCCCTTACCGCATCCGGTGACCGGAGGCGAACGGGAGAGCGGTCTCTTCCCGCCGAGAAGATGACAAATCGGTAACGGTCGCTTACGCTCTGTGGAGCCCTGCGGCCGAGCCTCGGTCCCAGGGCGCGGGATCCGACGCCCCCACACCCGTCTCGGATCCTGTGCACACCGATGCTTCGTGCATGAGACGGGACAGCTGCCTGGGCTGAGGGGACGTCGGAGGATCTCCCCCTTGCCCCAGAACCCCCTCACCCCGAACGAGGACGCCGGCTCACCCGACCGGTTCCGCTCCAACCACCCGGACCGCTCCGGCGACGCGACCTTCGAGAACCGGCCCCCGGTCATCCGCGCCCGGATCCACGGGGACGCACCCGTCTCCCGTCGCGCCGTTCCCGCAGCTCCTGCCCGCCGCGCGGACATCACCGACTTCGTGCCGTCGCCGGCCGGGACCCCGCGCAAGCGCCGGGGCCGTGTCGTCGGCAAGGTCGCGATGGTCGGCTTCGCCGGCGCGCTGGTCGCGACCATGGCGCTCCCCGCCTACGCCTTCACTCCGGGCAGCCAGGACGACGGCCTGTTCGCGGCATCGCGAGCCGACCTCCTCCGCCAGGGCTCCGCGCAGACCGTCGCCGTCGACGGCGGAGTGGTGCAGGCCGCGATCGCCCGAGACGGCTTCTCGGCCGAGGCGGCGCCCCCGCCGCCCGCACCGGAGCCCGAGCCCGTCGTGGTCGCCGAGCCCGTCGTCGACACGAGCGACGTCGCCGAGGCGCGCGCCGAGACCGCCGAGGAGTTCAACTCCTACTCCGGCGCCTCGGCCAGCGAGATCGCGGCCGCCGCCCCGACCACCAGCTACAGCCTCTCGGCGGTGTTCGACACGGCGATGCAGTACCAGGGCGTGCCCTACGTCTTCGGCGGAGCCGACCCGAGCGGCTTCGACTGCTCCGGCTTCGTGATGTACGTCTTCGCGCAGTACGGCATCTCGATGCCGCACTCGGCCGCGGGCCAGGGCGCCATGGGCACCCCCGTCTCGCTCGCCGACGCGCAGCCCGGCGACCTCGTCATCATGGACGGCCACGACGGCTTCTACGCCGGCAACGGCAACATCCTGCACGCACCCTACGAGGGCGCGAGCGTCCGCGTGCAGCCGCTGTGGACCTCCGACTACCGGATCGTGCGCATCAACGGCTGACCCGGTCTGTCCGCTCGAGAGCCCGTCCCCTCCTGGAGGGGGCGGGCTCTCGTCGTCCCGCCGTGTGAACGCCGCGTGACGAATCCGGACCGACCCCTGGTGTTCCGGGCGTGAAGGGTTAACCTGAACCCCAGTCCGCTCGCGTGGCGAGCGGATCGATTCGTCGAGGGACGGAGTGCCGGGATGGCCGAGCGGAGCGGGCGCCACAGCGTGGGGCTGCGCTCGCGCGTGCGGCCGGCCGATTCGATACGCGCGCGGGTCCTCACCGCGGCGGTGCACTCCTCCGACACGCGGATACGACTCCACGTCATCGCGCGGCACTCCGCCGCGGCCTCGCAGGGCGCCGTCATCACGACGGCGCCCTTGCTCGTGGTCGCGGCGCCTTCGCGCGACGGCGTGCGACAGCACGGAGGTCACTGATGCGCACTCTGGTTCTCAACGCCGGCTACGAGCCGCTCGCGGTGGTGTCGTTCAAGCGGGCCCTGGTCCTGCTGATGACGGAGAAGGCGACCGTGATCGCCGCGGACGAGGGCAATCCGGTGCACAGCGCGCACGGCGACCACGTGCGGCCCTCGGTGATCGTGCTGACCCGGTACGTGCGCATCCCGAGCGGCCGGAGCGTGCCGGTGTCGCGCCGGGGCGTGCTCCGCCGGGACAACCACCGCTGCGGCTACTGCGGTCAGCACGCGGCGACGATCGACCACATCCAGCCCAAGTCGCGCGGGGGCCGGGACACGTGGGAGAACCTCGTCGCCTGCTGCCAGCGCTGCAACAACGTCAAGAGCGACCGCACCCCGCACGAGATGGGATGGCGTCTGCGCACCGTCCCCCGGATGCCGCGCGCCGGCTCCTGGCTCGTGCGCGGCGCGGAGCGGACGCAGCCCGACTGGGACGACTACCTGGCTCCCGCCGCCTGACGGGCCGCGGTCGCGCCGCTGGCGGCGTTGTCGTCGGGCGCGATACCGCCGGTATCGCTTCCTCCTCCGCCTTGCCAGCGACACGACCGCGACCCGTCAGGAGAGGGGCGTGGGGTGCGAACCGGCGCTATTCGTTGTCGTTGCCGGTGCTCTGGCTGGCGTTGCCGGAGCGCTCGCCGGCCCAGGTCCAGTTCGCGACCTCGGGGATGTCCTCGCCGTGCTCGCGGGTGTAGGCGCGGGCGCGGATGCGGGCGTCCTGCATCTCCTGGCGGAGACCGGCGGCGCGGGCGCCGAGGCCGGGGGTCCGGTCGATGACGTCGATCACCAGCGAGTAGCGGTCGAGGTCGTTGAGCATCACCATGTCGAACGGAGTGGTGGTGGTGCCGTTCTCCTTGTACCCGCGCACGTGCAGGTTGCCGTGGCCGGTCCGCTTGTAGGTCAGGCGGTGGATGAGCCACGGATAGCCGTGGTACGCGAACACGATCGGGCGGTCGGGGGTGAAGACCGCATCGAACTCGCGGTCGGAGAGGCCGTGCGGGTGCTCCGACTCCGACATCAGGCGCATCAGATCGACCACGTTGACCGTGCGGATCGCGAGGTCCGGCAGCTTCTCGCGGAGGATGCTCACCGCCGCGAGGGTCTCGAGGGTCGGCACGTCGCCCGCGCAGGCGAGCACGACGTCCGGGGACTCGCCCTGCCGCTCGCTGCTCGCCCACTCCAGGATGCCGAGTCCGCGCGTGCAGTGGGCGACCGCCTCCGCCATCGTGAGCCACTGGGGCGAGGGCTGCTTCCCGGCGACGACCACGTTGACGTAGTCGACGCTCCGGAGGCAGTGGTCGTAGGTCGAGAGGAGCGTGTTCGCGTCGAAGGGCAGGTAGACGCGCACGACCTCGGGCTTCTTGTTGACGACGTGGTCGATGAAGCCGGGGTCCTGGTGGCTGAAGCCGTTGTGGTCCTGGCGCCAGACGTGGCTCGAGAGCAGGTAGTTGAGGCTCGCGATCGGGCGGCGCCACTCGATGTCGCGGGTGCCGTCCAGCCACTTCGCGTGCTGGTTGAACATCGAGTCGATGATGTGGATGAACGCCTCGTAGCAGGTGAAGAGCCCGTGGCGGCCGGTGAGCAGGTAGCCCTCCAGCCAGCCCTGGCACTGGTGCTCCGAGAGCACCTCCATGACCCGCCCGGCGCGGGCCAGGTGGTCGTCGAGGGGGCTGAGCTCGGCGTCCCACTGCTTGTCGGTGGCGGCGTAGACGGACTGCAGCCGGTTGCTCGCGACCTCGTCCGGCCCGAAGAGGCGGAAGTTGGTCGGGTTGGCGCGGATGACGTCGGCGAGCCATTCGCCGAGCACCTTCGTCGCCTCCGCGACGGTGCCACCCGGCTGCTCGACGACGACCTCGTAGCGGCGGAAGTCGGGCAGGTCGAGGGTCTGCCGCAGCAGCCCGCCGTTCGCGTGCGGGGTCGCGCTCATCCGCAGCTCGCCCTCGGGGGCCAGCGAGCGGACGCGGTCGACCACGCCGCCCTCCTCGGTGAAGAGCTCCTCGGGCCGGTAGGAGCGGAGCCAGTCCTCGAGGAGCCGAGTGTGCGCCTCGGTGTCGCGGGCGTTGGGCAGCGGGACCTGGTGCGAGCGGTAGGTGCCCTCCACCTGGACGCCGTCGATCTCGGTCGGGCAGGTCCAGCCCTTCGGGGTCTTCAGCACGATCATCGGCCAGGCCGGGCGTGAGAGGTCGCCGGCGGCGGCGCGCTCCTTGATCGCCGCGATGCGGTCGAGCACCGTGTCCAGGACGTCGGCGAACCGCTCGTGCACGCGCATCGGGTCCTCGCCGTCGAAGCCGCCCTCGACGAGGAACGGCTCGTGGCCGTACCCGCGGAGGAGGCTGTCGAGCTCCTCCTGCGGGATGCGGGCGAGGACGGTCGGGTTCGCGATCTTCCAGCCGTTGAGGTGCAGGATCGGCAGGACGACCCCGTCGGTGAGCGGGTTCACGAACTTGTTGGAGTGCCAGCTGGTGGCGAGCGGGCCGGTCTCGGCCTCGCCGTCGCCGACGACCGCCGCGACCAGGAGGTCCGGGTTGTCGAAAGCCGCTCCGTACGCGTGGCTCAGCGCGTAGCCGAGCTCTCCGCCCTCGTGGATGCTGCCCGGGGTCTCGGGGGCGGCGTGGCTGGGGATGCCCCCGGGGAAGCTGAACTGGCGGAAGAGGCGGCGCAGCCCCTCCTCCGACTCGTCGATGTGCGAGTAGATCTCGCTGTAGGTGCCGTCGAGGTAGGCGTTGGCGACCATGCCAGGTCCGCCGTGGCCGGGGCCGGTGATGTAGAGGGTCGGCTGGCGGCGCTCGCGGATCGCGCGGTTCAGGTGCGCGTAGATCAGGTTGAGGCCGGGGGTGGTGCCCCAGTGGCCGAGCAGGCGGGGCTTGATGTCCTCCCGGCTCAACGGGGTCTTCAGGAGCGGGTTCGCGAGCAGGTAGATCTGCCCGACCGCGAGGTAGTTCGCGGCGCGCCACCAGGCGTCGACCGTGTCGAGAGTGTCCTGGGTCAGCTCGGCGTCGGCGGGTCGCGCGATCCAGCTGTGCTCGGGGACGGGCAGGAGAGACGGAGCGGGGGAGTCGGCCATGTGCCCACGCTGGCATCCGGACGCCCGGGGCGGAAGGGCCTTGCAGGCCCGGCTCCGGAGGGGGTCAGCCGCGCGGCGTCGCCCGGCGGAGGACCAGCGAGCCCACCACCGTCAGCAGCGCGGCGGGGACGAGGAGCAGAGCGGCGGCTCCGGCGGTCCCCGCGCTCTCGAGGACGTCCGCCACGACCGGCCGGCCCCCGGCGAGAGCGACGACGACGACCACCGCGAGTGCCGCCGCTCCGAGGGCGAGGAGGAAGGCCGTCACCCCGCGCTCCCGCCAGCGGAGGAAGACCGCTCCCGCTGCTCCCCCGAGGGCGAAGGCGGCGAGGAGGGAGCAGAGCAGGACGACGAAGCGCTCGTGCCACGGACCGTCGAGGGGGGAGGCGAGGAAGAGCGCGCCACCCAGCCCCCAGCCCCCGGTCGCCTCCTCGAGCACCCCGAGTACCACGACGATCGCCGCCCAGAGCACCGACAGGGCCGCGAAGGCGAGGGCGCTGCCGAGGACGTGGTCGCGTCGGGTCGCTCCGTAGCTCAGCGCCAGCCCGAAGGTGGCGGTCGTGGCCTGGATGGAGCCGATGAAGAGGAAGACGACGATCAGCATCCCCGGCCCCACGAGGAGGATGCCCGAGTCGCCGCCGCCCCGCTCGGCCCCGATCCCGCGGAGGACGAGCCACCAGATCACGAGGTTGCCGGCGAGGACGGCGAGCAGGACGAGCAGCGGCCAGCCGAGGACCGTCCCGGGGTGGGCGAGGTGGAGCCTCAGAACGGAGAGGATCCTCCGCGGGGAGGCGGAGCGGCGGGCGGGGGCGGTCATGGTCGGTCCTCTCGGATCGGTGGCGGTGGTGTCAGCTGCTGCGCGGGGTGGCGCGGCGGAGGATCGCCCAGCCCGCGACTCCGGCGATCGCGGTCGGGATGAGCGAGAGGGAGTAGCCGCCCGCGTATCCGACGCTGCCGAAGAAGGAGCCGACGGCGGGCCAGTTCTCGGTGAGCGTGAGGAGGGTGATCACGGCCAGCAGGAGGGCGCCGAGGATCCCGAAGAAGAGCAGCATCCCGCGCTGGCGCCAGCGCACGTAGACCGCCGCCGTCGCCGCTCCGATGAAGAAGAAGAAGAGCAGGGCGCAGAGCACCGCGACGGCCTGCTCGCCCACGGAGTCCCCGCCGAAGTAGATCGAGCGGAAGAAGCTGCCGCCGAAGCCCCAGCCGTCGGTCGCCCGCTCCACGATCCCGAGGACCACGAAGACGCCGGTGTAGAAGACCGAGAGGGCGACGAAGGTGAGGGCCGTGCCGAGGGAGAAGTCGCGGCGGGTGGCGCCGTAGCCGAGGGCGAGGCCGAAGGTGACGTTCACCGACTGGACGGCCACGACCATCATGTAGACGAAGAGGAAGAAGGACGCACCGGAGTAGGTCATCCCCTCCTGCGCCTCGAGGCGCTCGCCGGAGTCGAGCCCGCGGAGGATCAGCCACCAGACGACCAGGTTGCCCGACAGGATGACGGCCGTGATGATCAGCGGCGTGTAGAGGATGGTGGCGGGGTTCGCGAAGTGCAGGCGGACGATGCTGCCGAGGCGGCCGGCGGCGGTGTCGTGGCGCGCGGGGGCGCCGGTGAGGGCGGTCATTCCGAGGCCTTCCCGGTGGTGAGCTGGACGACGAGCTGCTGGAGGGGGACGGACTCGAGCTCGAGCCCGTGGCGGGCGGCGGAGGCGCGGCCCGCGTCGTCGAGCCGGGGGAGCGTGGCCGAGGCGCGGCTGCCGAGAGCGGAGCGGGCGATGACCTCGCGGCCGGCGGTGAACGACTCGACGGCCTGCCGGGGTCCGATGACCGTTGCCGCAGCACCCCGCAGCTCCTCCGCGTCACTGTCGACGACGAGGCGGCCCTGATCGATGACGAGGACGTGCTCGAGCAGACTGCTGACCTCGTCGATGAGGTGGGTGGAGAGGACGACCGTGCGCGGGTGCTCGGCGAAGTCCTGGAGGAGGCGGTCGTAGAACAGCTGCCTGGCGACGGCGTCCAGCCCCAGGTACGGCTCGTCGAAGAACGTGAGCGGGGCGCGGGAGGCGAGACCGACGATCACTCCGATCGCCGAGAGCTGTCCGCGGGAGAGCTTCTTGATCTTGCGGTCGACCGGGAGGCGGAAGTCCTCGACGAGCTCGCGGGCGAACGCCTCGTCCCAGCCGTCGAAGAACCAGGGGGCGCTGCGCAGGACGTGCTTCACCTTGAAGTCGTCCGGGTACTTCTGGCTCTCCTTGATGAAGCAGGTGCGGGAGAGGACGGCGGCGTTCTCCACAGGCGACTGCCCGAAGACGCGGATCTCGCCCGAGCTGGCGAACTCCTGGCCGGTGAGCAGCGACATCAGCGTCGTCTTGCCCGCGCCGTTGCGGCCGAGGAGGCCGTGGATGCGGTTCTCCTCCAGCGCGAAGCCGATGCCGTCGACGGCGCGCATGCGTCCGTAGTGCTTGGTGAGGTCGTGGACCTCGATGACCGCGCTCATCGCGATCCCCCTTCTGTGATCATGTCGGCGAGCTGCTCGGTGCTGAGGCCGAGCTTGGCGGCCTCGGCGAGCAGCGGAGCGACGAACTGGTCGCGGAACTGCGTGCGGCGCTTCTCGACCAGCCGGTCGCGCGCCCCCTCGGCGACGAACATGCCGATCCCCCTCTTCTTGTAAAGCACCCCGTCGTCGACGAGCAGGTTCACGCCCTTGCCGGCGGTGGCCGGATTGATGCGGTGGAACGCGGCGAACTCGTTGGTCGACGGGACCTGCGACTCCTCCGGCAGCGCGCCGTCGATGATGTCGTTCTCGATCTGCTCGGCGATCTGCAGGAAGAGCGGGCGGGAGTCGTCCACGCGGGCTCCTTCGGTGCTGGGTTGGGTGGTTAGTTGGTGTTGTAACTAACCATGGAGGCGGGAGGCGTCCGTGTCAAGAGGGGTGCGCCGCGCAGTCGCCGAGACGAGGGCCGTGGCGTGCTTCGCGAGCGTTGCGGTGGGCGGCCGGTCGGCGCTTCGCGGGGGGCGGGGCACGGCGGGTACACTGGCTCGGCCAGCCTCTGTAGCTCAATGGAAGAGCGACTCCGTCCTAAGGAGCAGGTTGGGGGTTCGAGTCCCTCCAGGGGCACCACAGTGTCGTCACCAAGACCCTTGCCAGAGGAAAACGCCGAGACGGTGCCGATCCCGGCTTCCAGGAAGCTGCTGAGGCTCCGAGCACCACTCTTTCGAGTGGTGCTTTTTTCGTGTGCTGCGAGCTGAACGGCGGTTGAGACGGTCGTGACGAAGGGCTCGTTCAACTCGACGGTGATGGTCTCGTTCGCGTGAACGAGAACACGCGCCAGGAAGACCTGATTGACGAGCTTCTTCACGTGGTCGGGTGCCCCGCCGTAAGCGCTGGCACACTCCGCGGTCGACGCACGCCGGGCGAACGGCCCCGATAGTGGCTGGTCCTGCGTGCGGCAGCTTCGGCGCCCCGGGCCGCCGGCCCTTGCTGCCGCCCGTGTCGGGAAGCAGGGCCTGCGCTAGCGTCGCTCCATGACCACACGTGAGTTGCGCGACGAACTCGCCGCGTTCGTCGCCGAGCGGGAGTGGGCGCAGTTCCACTCGGAGGAGAACCTGGCGAAGAGCATCGCCATCGAGGCGGGGGAACTGCTCGAGTGCTTCCAGTGGGGCCCCGACGCCGACCGGGATGCCGTCCGTTCCGAGCTGGCGGACGTCCTCACCTATTGCCTGCTGCTCGTGGACAGGATCGGCGCCGACCCCGAGGACCTGGTGCGGTCGAAGCTCGTGCGGACGCGCGAGAAGTACCCGGTGGACAAGGCTCGGGGAAGCAGCGCCCGGTATGACGCCCTCTGACATCGAGCGGATCGTCTTCGACGGGCCGTCCGTCAAGGTCTGGGCGATGACGGACGACCGCCGCTCGAACTGGCCGGTCGTCTACGTCCTGGACGAGGGCAAGCGCCGCGCGAGGCGGCTCCCGCGGGTCTACGTCGGAGAGACGAGAAGCGCGGCGAGCCGGCTGCGGCAGCACCTGGGCTCGGTCGACAAGGTCGACCTCCAGACGGCGCGCGTGATCGTCGATCCGAGGTTCAACAAGTCGGTCTGCCTCGATCTCGAGTCCTTCCTGATCAAGCTGCTCTTCGCGGAAGGTCGATTCGCTGTCCTCAATCGCAACGAGGGGATCGTCGACTCCGACTACTACGACCGGGCGGCGTACCAGGACCGTTTCGCCGAGATCTTCGAGCAGCTGCGCCTGGAAGGCCTGTTCACGCGGAGCATCGCCGAGATCGAGAACAGCGACCTGTTCAAACTTTCGCCCTTCAAGACGCTCACCTCCGAGCAGGCGGCGGCGGTCGTCGGAATCGTCGACGCGCTCGTCGAGGACCTCGGGAAGCAGACGCAGTCCACGTCGATCGTTCAGGGAGAGCCGGGGACGGGCAAGACGATCGTCGCCGTCTACCTCCTCAAGCTCCTCGCGGACGTCCGGCTGTTCGCGGAGAGGATCGACAGAGCCGAGGAGGCTCCCGGCGAGGACCGGCTGGACGACCTCGTCGAGGGCGACTCCGTCTTCTCGGACTTCTTCTTCGCCGACACCCGCGAACTGCTGCGCGGGCTGCGGGTCGGGATCGTCGTGCCGCAGCAGTCTCTGCGCTCCTCGATCAAGAAGGTCTTCGCCAAGACCACAGGGCTCGACGAGAAGATGGTGCTCACTCCCTTCCAGGTCGGTGAGGACCCGGGACGCTGGGACCTCCTCGTCGTCGACGAGTCGCACCGCCTCAATCAGCGGGCCAACCAGCCGTCGGGCTCCCTCAACAAGAAGTTCACGGACATCACCACTGCGCTGTTCGGCTCCGACGATCACGCCCGGACTCAGCTCGACTGGATCCGCGCGAAGAGCGATCACCAGATCCTCCTTCTCGACGCGGCGCAGTCGGTCCGACCGGCAGACCTTCCGCGGCCCGCGATCGACGCGTTGATCCGATCCGCTCAGGAGGACGGCCGCCTGCACCGTCTGACCTCGCAGATGCGAGTGCGCGCCGGAACGGACTACGTCGGCTGGGTGCGCGCCGTCCTCGATCCGACGGCAGCAGACCTCCCCCGGCGACCGGACCTCGGGGAGTACGACCTCCGCTTCTACGACGACTTCGGAGCCCTGCGGCGCGACCTGCGGCAGCGGGAGGAGGAGACCGGTCTGGCGCGGCTGGTCGCCGGCTACGCGTGGCGCTGGACGTCGCGGAAGGATCCGTCAGCCGCCGACATCGAGATCCAGGGAGAGCGGCTCCGCTGGAACAGCACGCAGGTCGACTGGATCGCGTCGCCCGGCTCCGCCGATGAGATGGGCTCGATCCACACCGTGCAGGGGTACGACCTGAACTACGCGGGCGTGGTCATCGGCCCGGACCTGAGGTGGGACAGCGAGAAGGGCCGGCTGAGGGTCTCCCGCTCGGATTACCACGATAAGAAGGGCAAGGAGAACAACCCGGGACAAATCGGCCGCGACTACACCGACGACGAGCTCCTGCAGTACATCGTCAACATCTACGCGGTGCTGCTGACCCGCGGGATGCTCGGCACGTACGTGTACGTCTGCGACGACGCCCTCCGGGAAAGACTCCGGACGGCCTTCGGCCGACCGCTCACGGCCTTCTGAGGGCGTCTCGCGGGCCTTCGCTCAGGCGGCGCCGCCATGATCGAGGCTGGTACTCGACGGAAGGTTCTCTGTGAGCATGTTCAAGCGCGTTCTCGGCATGGCGTCGAAGGCGCTCGATTCGAAGAGTGGCTCGGGCTCGTCCTCGAGCGGGACGACCGATTGGCGCGACCTCGTGCGCTCCGCTGCCGACAAGGTGACGGGCGACTCGCGGAGCGGGCAGGCCCAGCCGCCTCAGCAGTACGGGTCGCCGCAGCGCCCCTCCGCGCGCCCTCAGGACGCCCGGCCCGGGCAGCAGCCGGTCGTCACCAAGGAGGACCGCGCGGCGATCGCGCGCTACGACTACCTCCTCCGGACCGCCGACCCGGAGCAGCTCGAGCAGGTGCACCGCGACGCGTTCACGAAGCTGTCGCCGGCTCAGCGAGCCCAGGTCGAGGCGCGGCTCCGCGACGAGCTGCCCGCGAACGAGCAGCCGCGGTCCTCCGCCCCGGACGACCTCGCGCGAGCGGCGACGCGCGGCGAGGCGAACGCCCCGGGGTTCCTCAAGAAGATGTTCTCGAAGCCGGGCACCCGCGGCGCCCTCGCGGGTGCTGGCGTCGGAGCGGCGGCGGGCATCGGGCTCGGCGCGGCGGGCGGACTGCTCGCGGCGGTCGCGGGCGGCGCCGTGATCAGCAGCGTCGCCGGTCCGCTGCTCGCGCAGGCGTCCGGCCTCGGCGTGGACTTCGAGAACCTCGCCGGCGGGTTCGGCGACCTGGGCGACTTCGGCGACATCACGGGCGGCGCGGGAGAGTTCGTCTCCGGTGCGGGTGAGCACGTGTCCGGGCTGGGGGAGCAGGTGTCGGAGTTCGGCTCCGACTTCCAGCTGCCGGGGCTCGGCGACCTCGGGAACCTCTTCGACCGCTAGACGGACGGGACCGGAGCGCGCCTGCGGAGGAGCGGCGACGCGATCGCGAGGGCCGCGCCGACGACGAGCAGCACGGCCCCCACGATCGCGACGGCGGTCGTCGACCAGTCGGGGAGGTCGACCACCGTCGTGCCGTCGAGCAGCGTCCATTCGCAGGCCGCGCCCAGCGGCCACCACGACCAGAAGCCGCGGACCAGGTCGCCTGCCTCGGGCGGGACGCCGCCCAGGCTGACGCTGCACACGTAGTCGAAGCCCTGACGGTCGATGTTCGCGAACTGCAGAGGCACGAGCGCGAGGGCCGCGAGTCCGGCGACGGCGAGGACGAGGCCGGCGAGCAGGGCGAGACGCGCGGCGGTCAGGCGCTTCCTCGCCGGCGTCGAGGCGGGGGCGGGCGGCGTCTCGGTCATCGTCCGATGGTGGCACGCGTTCGTGGGGAGCAGGCGTGTGCCCGGGATCGGCGCCGAACAGCGCGGAGGCATAGGGCGGATGCGTCGGAGCCGCTCCTCGACCGCAGGCGCCACGGACGTCGGCCGGCACAGCGGCGACGGGGAGCCCTCGGCGTCGTACCCTCGACTGCATGGGGTTCGTCTTCTCGCTGGTGATCATCGTCCTGACCGTGCTCGCGCTGGTCGACGTCGTACGGCAGCCGGACAACGTCATCAAGAACCTGCCCAAGATCGTGTGGATCCTGCTGATCTTCTTCCTCCCGCTCATCGGCGTCTCGCTGTGGTTCCTGCTCGGGCACGACTGGAAGCGCGGCGACGGCGGATCCTTCGTGCCGGGCGGCCGAGTGCCCCGCCGCCGGAAGCAGGCGCCGCCGACGGTGGTGGTGCGGCCCGCTCCGAAGAGCACCGAGGAGCAGCTCGCCGACCTCGAGCGCGAGGAGGCGCACTACGCGCGGCTCGCCGAGGAGCAGCGTCGCCGCCGCGAGGGTGAGCGGCCGCTCGACGCGTGAGCGGCCGCTCCGGAGGCCGCTACTTCGAGAAGTTCGACGCCGTCCACTGGATCGAGGCGATCTTCGCCTGGCCCGCGACGCTCGGGTGGAAGTAGTCGGTGGTCCCGATCAGGCCCTTGGTGACGGGGGTCGCGGTGAGCGCTCCGCCGTCCCAGTCGCAGAGCTGACCGGCGGCGCTGCACGCCGTCTGCAGCGCGGTGTTGTACTGCGTCGTCCGCGTCTTCGCGGCAGCGGCGGAGGCGGCAGCGGCGGTGCTGCTGAGCCTGCGGCCGGTGGAGCTGACGCCGCGCGTGGTCCGGCAGAGGTCGCCGCCCGCCCAGACGAGCGCGCCGACTCCGGTCTTCACGACCGACCACTCGGAGGCCACGTTCGGCATCGACGAGAGGACGATGCGGGCGGAGGGCCACGTGGTGCGGATCTTCGTGATCGCGGCGGAGGCTCCGGTGCGGAACGTGCTCGCCGGGGTCATCGTGTAGCCGTCGGAGGCGACGCGGTTGTCGGGCGAGCAGAGGTCGTTGCCGCCGATGAGCAGCGTGACGACGTCCGGCCGCACGCCGGCGGCGACCGCGGCGTCGATCCGCGAGGGGACCTGCGCGACGACGTCGCCGGTGGTGGCGAAGTTCGCGGTCGTGACGGTGGTGCCGGGGAGCGCGGTCCGCAAGCGGGAGGCGAAGGAGTTCACGGAGGAGCTGGTGCCGGTGGACCAGTTGTTGCGGGGGCAGTCCGCGAAGGAGCCGCAGGTCCCGTAGGCCTGGGTGATGGAGTCGCCGAGGCTCAGCACCGAGAGGGTGGCGGGAGTGGCGGCGGCGGCGGCCTGCGCCGGGAGCAGCGCGGCGGCGAGGGCGAGCGCGGCTCCGACGGCGAGGGCGCGGACGCGGCGGCTCGGGGTCGGCGGGCGGGAGAGGGAGAGGCTCATGGGGACCGTTCTCGAGGGGGAGGACGGTGGGGGAGCCGTCGGTGCTGACGCTAGGGGAGCGGCGCCCCGGATGACCCCGAACGGGTGACCCCAGAACGGGCCGGATGTGCGCGACGGCAGCGGATCCGGTCGTCCGGCGGGCGGAACCGTCTGGAAGGCGAGCGTCCTCTCAGCCGCCTGCCACCGGCACGATCCGCAGCCGGCTCATCGCCCAGACCAGCGCCCCCGACGCGAGGAACGCGACCGCGATCCCGACGACGAACACCGACACCTGCCCGTACCCGGTCGCGGGATCCAGGAACGGATAGGGCACCCAGCCGTCCGTCGCTCCGCGGATCAGCACCACGACGAGCCAGACGATCGGGTAGACCACGACCAGCCAGAGCCTGCGCCACGGCAGCGGAGGGCGATCCGCGAGCAGCAGCCAGTCGAGCAGTCCGTAGACGGGGAACAGCACGTGCATGACGGTGTTGGCCCACGGCAGCGCCACTCCGCCCGCCACGTCGGTGAGGAGGGTGTTGTACACGAGGCCGACGACGATGATGTACCCGGTGAAGGCACCCCGCACCAGTAGGAGCCCGCCGGGCGCGGGACGGCGGCGGAGCGCGAGCACGGCGGTGGCTCCGAGCACGACGGCCAGCACGATGTTGCTCTGGATGGTGAAGAAGCCGAAGAAGTTGAACGGGTTCAGCGGCGTCCGAGAGGCGGTGTCGACGGCCGTCGCGATCACGGCCACGAGCACGGCGGCGGCCACGAGGAGGCGGAGGAGCGCGACCGGCACGCGGGCCGACTCCGCCCGGGAGGAGGGAGCGGGCGGCGTCATCGCTCGAGCGTAGCGCCGGAGCGCCTACCCTGTCCCCGTGCTCACGATCGGTGTCGACCTCGCTGCGGAGCCGGTGCGCACCGCTCTCGCCGCCCTCGAGTTCTCCGGCGGCCGGGCCGTCGTCCGCTCGCTCGTACTCGGCGCCGAGGACGCGACGATCGTCGAGGCGTCACGGGACGCGGCGGTCATCGGGATCGACTGCGCGTTAGGCTGGCCGGTGGAGTTCGCGGCGTTCGTCTCCGCGCACACGCGACGGGAGGTCTCGCCGCGGACGCTCGCGGGACGCGACTGGCGCCGCCGCCTCGCGTACCGCGAGACGGACCGGGTGGCGCGCGAGGTCACCGGCCGCTGGCCGCTCAGCGTCTCGACCGACCGGCTCGGGATGACCGCGATGCGCTGCGCTGAGCTGCTCGACGCCTTCGCCGCGAGCGGGGAGGACGTCGACCGCTCCGGGCGCGGACGGCTCGTCGAGGCGTACCCGGCGGCGGCGCTGCGGCTCTGGGGAGTGGACACCACGGGGTACAAGACGCGACCGGAGGCCGTGGCGCTCGCCGCGGAGTCGCTGCGACGGGCCGCACCCTGGCTCGATGTGCCGGCGCCCGCGCTCGCGCTGATGAGCCGCTCCGACGACGCGTTCGACGCCGTCGTCGCCGCTCTCAACGCCCGCGCCCACGCCCTGGGCGCGACCCTGCCGGTGCCTCCCGAACTGCAGGAGGCGGCGGAGGCCGAGGGGTGGATCGCGGTTCCGACCGGATCGCTCGCGGAGCTCGCGGGCTGATCCGGCCGTCTCGACGGGTGTGCGCTCAGGCCGGGATCTTCGCCCCCAGCAGGCCGGCGGCGACCTCGGCGGCCCGCTCGGCCTCCTCGACGGTCGAGAAGGGTCCGGTGGGGACGAGGGAGGGCGCGGTGGTCAGTCGGGCGTCGATCTCGAGTCGGAACCGGGGCAGCTCCGCCCCAGGAACGACGACGATCCTGACTCCGTTCCGGCTCCATCGCGCGGGTTGGATAGAAGAAATCTGTGTCATGGTGCTCTCCGCTTTCGCGATCATCCGCACGGGTGGCTGACGCCTCGACCGTGCACGCTTCACGCTACGTCCGGTGCCCGTCTCTCCGAACGGGCTTGACCTCTCAGGCTCGTCGGGCGTAGCGCGTCACTGCAGTCGGTCGAGGGTGTCGCTGATCCGCCGCAGGCACTCGATGAGGACCGACACCTGCGCGGCGTCCAGGTCGGCGAGCACCTCGCCCTCGGCGGTGACGAGATTCCGCATCGCCTCGTCGACCCGCTTCGTGCCCCGCGGGGTGAGCGAGACGATCTTGCTGCGCGAGTCGGCGGCGTTCTGCTCGCGGACCACGAGCCCGCGGGCCCCGAGGCGGTCGACGCGGCTGGCGAGGTTGCCGCTGGACAGCGCGAGGTGCGTGGCCAGGGCCGAGGGCGTCATCCCGCCCTCCCCGCGCTGCCGCAGCAGCGAGAGGAGCTCGAACTCCCACGGGGCGAGATCGCTGACGGCGAAGGACTGCCGCCGCACCTCCTGCACGCGCGGGCTGAGCCGGCGGAGGCGGGAGACGACGTCCAGAGGCGCGAGATCGAGGTCGGGCAGGGCCCCGGCCCACGCGTCGATCACCAGATCGACATCGTCGTCTTCGCGCATGCCCCGATTATCCCCGCACGGCGCGGGCGCCGACGACGGGTGGTCCGGGGAGGCCGGCGGGCCTAGCCTGTGCGGACGACGGGCGGGCCGGTCAGGCGCGGGCGGCCCGGACGTAGGCGACGATCGCGTTGGCGTGGCCGTGGCCCAGGCCGTGCTCGGTCTTCAGCCAGGTGACGACCTGCATGTGCGGCTCGGAGCGCAGCCGCTCGTCGGCGAGATCGAGCCAGTCCTGGACGGGACGGCCGTAGGTCTTCTCGATGCTCGGGAAGTACGAGGCCGGTCCCTTCGGCTTCGCGCCGTCGGCGGGCGGTTCGGGAGCGAGCACGCGGTCGGTCATGCGGTCACGATAGCGAGCCGCGGTCAGGTCGTGTAGGCCGAGGGGTCGAACCGGCCGAGCTCCTCGCGGAAGGCGAAGGCGAAGTCGGGCCAGAGCAGGGTGAGTCGCCGGTTGTCGTCCAGGTACCAGCTCTCGCAGCCCCCGTTGGTCCAGACGGTGTCGGCGCTGAGGGCGTCGAGGCGTGCGACGGAGGCGGCCTCGGCCTCGGCGGTGACCTCGAGCCGGTCGGCGCCGGAGACCGCGAGGTGGTCGAGCGCGGCGAGCACGTAGGCGATCTGCGTCTCGATCATGTGCACCGCGGAGTTGTGGCCGAGGCTCGCGTTGGGGCCGTTGACGACGAAGAGGCTCGGGAAGCCGTGGACCGCGGTCGACTCGTACGCGACCATGCCGTCGGCCCAGCGGTCGGCGAGGAGGACGCCGCCGCGGCCGCGGATGCGCCGGGCGAAGGGCGGCCGCGTGGAGTGGAAGCCGGTCGCGAAGACGAGCACGTCGACCCCGTGCGGGACGCCGTCGTCGCCGAGCGCGGCCCCCTCCTCGAGGCGCCGGAGCGGACCGGGGACGACGCGGACGTGCGGCTGCGCGAGAGCGGGGTAGTAGTCGTCCGAGAGGAGCACGCGCTTGCAGCCGATCTCGTAGTCCGGAGTCAGCACGGCGCGGAGCGCGGGATCGATGATCTGGGCCTCGAGGTGGCCGAGCGCCTCCGCCCGCAGCCGATCGATGGCCTCGGGCACGGCGACACGGCCGGCGAAGCCGAGCTCGGCGCGCCAGAACAGCTCCTCGCGGAGCCTCGCGAGGGCCCCGGGCGCACGGGAGAGGGCTCGGCGCTCCTCCGGCGGGTACGGGCGGTTCCGGCGGGGGACGACGTACGGGGCCGAGCGCTGGAAGAGCACCACCTCGGCGGCGCGCTCGGCGAGGTGCGGCACGATCTGCACGGCGGAGGCGCCCGAGCCGACGATGCCGATGCGCTTCCCGTCGAGATCGACGTCGTCCCGCCAGCGTGCGGAGTGGAAGGCGGGACCCGCGAACGAATCCAGGCCCGGGACGGCCGGGAGGCGGGGCTCGGAGAGGCGCCCCGCGCAGACGAGGAGGACCGCGGCGGAGTAGTCGCCCCGGGAGGTGCGCACCCGCCAGCGGTGCGCCTCCTCGTCGAAGACCGCCTCGAGCACCTCGGTCCCCAGCCGGAGCCGGGGCGCCAGGCCCTCCTTCTCGACGACGCGCTCGAGGTAGGCCTGGATCTCGGCCCCGGGGGCGTAGAACGCCGACCAGTCGGCCTCGGGGGCGAAGGAGTAGGAGTAGAGGTGCGAGGGGATGTCGCAGGAGACACCGGGGTAGACGTTGTCCCGCCAGGTCCCGCCGATCCGCTCGGCGCGCTCCAGCACGACGAACGAGGTCCCGCCGCGGCGCTCCAGGCGGACCGCGGCTCCGAGGCCGGCGAACCCGGCGCCGATCACGACGACGTCGACGTCCATCAGACCGTCGTCCTCGCCAGGACGCTGCCCGCCGGGTCGCGGTGCGGATCGGCGAGGAAGTGCTCGAGGACGGCGAGGAGCTCGGCGGGCCGCTCGGCGAGCACCGCGTGACCGGAGTCGAGGACGGCGTAGCGGGCGTCGTCGATCGCGCCGAGCAGGGCCTCGGCGCCCTCGACTCCTGCGACGGCATCGGCGGAGCAGCCGACCACGAGGGCGGGAACCCGGCAGTCCGAGGCGGCCGCAGCGACGTCGGCCCGGGCGGAGGCGGCGAGCATCCTGGCGGCGTCGGCGCCCCACGGGGAGGAGGCGGTGGCCGAGCGGACGGCGAGGAGCCGAGCGGCCTCCTCCTGCGCGTCGGGCGGCAGCATCGGCCAGAGGCGCGCCGTGCGGAGGAGGCGCTCCGTCGGGCGCAGCCATCCGGCTACGAGGGCGAGGGCGCGCACCCGCCGATCGCCCGCGGCGAGGGCCACGGCGGCTCCGAGCGAGTGGCCGATCAGGACGGCCTCCTCGGCGCCGAGCGCGTCCAGGGAGGCGCGGACCGCGGCGGGTCCGTCGCGCCAGGGGTCGCCGAGATCGGCGAGCTCGAGCGCGGCGACGCGGTGGCGCCGCGCCAGCATCGGCAGCAGCAGTCCGGTGTCGCTCCGCGCGCCCCGGCCGACGCCGGTCAGCAGCAGGACCGCGCGCGGGCTCTCGGCGCCCGCGGTCAGCAGCCGCACGGTGGCGCTGTCGGACTCGATCCGCTCCTCCCGGACCAGATCGGCCTGGCGCCGCAGGTACTCGGAGCGGGTCATGACGCCCGGCGGGTCCCGCGGACCGGGAGGCGCATCCGCTGCGGACCCGCCGCTGCGACGGGCTCCGCCCGCAGCGCCCTCTCCGGCGCGACCACGCCGTACGTCGTGGTGCGCTGGCGCCAGCCGCGGCCGATCTCGCCGCTCAGCCGGGCGACGGTCGCGATGTCGAGCGAGCGGTAGGCCTCCGCTCCGGCCTCGGGCCGCAGGGCGCCGTCGAGCAGCAGGCCGCCGAGGTCGTCCGCCCCGCCGCGGAGGAGGACCTGCGCCGCGTGCAGTCCGAGCTTGGTCCAGGCGGTCTGCACGTGGGGGATCCGGCCGTGGAGGACGAGCCGTGCGACGGCGTGCACGGCGCGGGTCTCGCGGAGGGTCGGCCCGCCCCGGCTCGCGCGCACCACGGCGGGAGGCGCTTCCGCCGGGACGAAGGGCATCGCTATGAACTCGGTGAAGCCGCCCGTCTCGTCCTGGATCGCCGCGAGCGTGCGCAGGTGCGCGAGCTGCTGCTCGGGGGTCTCGACGTGTCCGTAGACCATGGTCGAGGTGGAGCGGAGGCCGCTGCGGTGCGCGGCCGTGATCGCCTCCCGCCACTCGGCCACGGTCGGGTCCGTCCCCTCGCTCAGGACGGCGCGGACGTCGTCGTCGAGGATGCGGGCGGCGGTCCCCGGGACGGAGTCCACGCCGGCCTCGCGCAGAGCGTCGAGCATCGCAGGCAGGGTTCGGCCCGTGCGCCGGGCGACCTCGAGGATCTCGCCGGGCCGGTAGGCGTGCAGGTGCAGCGAGGGCTGCCGCTCCTTCAGCGTTCGGACGATCAGCAGCAGATCGTCGCCCGGGTGCTCCGGTCCGATCGCGCCCTGGAGGCAGAGCTCGGTGGCGCCGAGCGCGACCGCCTCGTCGGCGAGCTCCTCCAGCCGCTCGACGGTCAGCCCGCCGACTCCCCAGAGGGAGGTGTCGATGTTGCGGTTGACGACGACCGAGACCTCGTCGCCGGCGGCGTCGTGCCGCAGGTCGTCCGCCAGAGCGGAGAGGGCGTCGAGGTCGTCGCCGTCGGCTGCGAGCAGGGCGAGGTAGTCGGCGTCCTCGAGACCGGCGGGGTCCGTCTCCGCCCGGGCGAGCACGGCGCCGAGGGCGGGCGCGACCGGTCGGGGCAGGGGGTCGAGCGAGTCGCGGTAGGGCCGGGGGAGGACCGCCGCCGCCTCGTCGGCGAGCCAGGTCCCGCGGTCGGCGAGTGCCTCGACGTAGGGAGCGACGCGCGGATCGATCCAGGTGGCCGAGTCGCGGAGGTACTGCGGGTGGGCGGTCAGCCGCTCGTGCAGCCGGTAGCCGGCCGCCGCGGTGAGCCGCGCGAGGTCGTCGATGTTCGGCCAGGGGCGCTCCGGATTCACGTGATCCGCCGTGAGCGGGCTGACACCGCCCCAGTCGTCGACCCCGGCGCGCAGCAGCAGCCCGAGCTCCTGCTCGTCGGTGAGGTTCGGCGGCGCCTGGATCGTCGCCTCGGCGCCCAGCACGAGGCGCGCGACCGCGACGTTGGCCACGTACTCCTGCAGCTCGAGGTCGACCTCGTTCTGCATGGCCGTCCGCGGCTTCGCGCGGAAGTTCTGGACGATGCACTCCTGCACGTGGCCCCACCGCTCGTGGGACTCGCGGATCGCGAAGAGGGCGTCCGCCCGCTCCGCCGCGTTCTCGCCGATGCCCAGCAGCACGCCGGTGGTGAAGGGGATGCGGCTGCGTCCCGCGTCCTCGAGCACGCGCAGGCGCAGCGCCGGGTCCTTGTCCGGGGAGCCGTAGTGCACGCCGCCCTTCTCGGACCAGAGGCGCTCGGCGGTCGTCTCGAGCATCATGCCCATCGAGGGCGCGACCGGGCGGAGCCGCTGCAGCTCGGCCCACGACATCACGCCGGGGTTCAGGTGCGTGACCATGCCCGTCTCGCTCATCACCAGGACGGCCATCGCGCGCACGTACTCGAGCGTCGAGGCGTAGCCGTGCTCGGCGAGCCAGGCGCGGGCGACCGGCCACCGGTCCTCCGGGCGGTCGCCGAGCGTGAACAGGGCCTCCTTGCAGCCGAGCGCGGCACCGGCGCGGGCGACCTCGAGGATCTCCTCCGGCTCCATGAAGGTCGACTCGCGCTTGGCCGCGAGCCCGCCCGGTGTCTCCACGAAGACGCAGTAGTGGCACCGGTCGCGGCAGAGCTTGGTCAGCGGGACGAAGACCTTCCGCGAGTAGGTGACGACGCCGGGCCGTCCGCGGCGGGCGAGTCCGTCGTCGCGCAGGCGGCCGGCGGCCTCCAGCAGCAGGTCGAGGTCGTCGCCGCGCGCGCCGAGGAGCTCTTCTGCGGTCTCGCGCGTCAGCGCCTCGCCGTGGTCGAGCCGGGCGAGCAGGGTGGCCGTGGTCATGCGGGAGCGGCCCTTCCGAAGGGGGTCGTGGCGGAGGCGGAGGTCAGAGCGCGCGCAGCCGCGGCGCGAGGTCGCGCTCGAAGGCGTCGAAGAAGCGCTGCTGGTCGTCGCCCGGGGCGTGGAAGACCAGGTGGGTGAAGCCCGCGTCGACGTAGGGCTTGATCTGCGCGACCGTCTCCTCGGGGTCGGAGCCGACGATCCAGCGCTTCGCGACCTGCTCGATCGGCAGCTCGTCGGCGGCGCGCTCCATGTCGACCGGATCGGTCAGCGAGTGCTTCTGCTCCGGCGACAGCGAGAGCGGCGCCCAGAAGCGCGTGTTCTCGAGCGCGAGCGCCGGATCGGGATCGTAGGAGAGCTTGATCTCGATCATGCGGTCGATGGTCGAGGAGTCGCGATCGGCCGCCGCGGCGCCCTCCTCGACGGCGGGGAGCAGCTTCTCGGTGTAGAGCTCCATGCCCTTGCCCGATGTGCAGATGAAGCCGTCGCCCGCGCGGCCGGCGTACTTCGCGACGACGGGGCCGCCCGCCGCGATGTAGACCGGCACGCCGCTCTCGGGCTTGTCGTAGATCGACGCCTCGTGCGTGGAGTAGTACTCGCCGTCGAAGGTGACGCGGTCGCCCGCCCAGAGCGCGCGCATCAGCCGCACGGCCTCGCGCAGGCGGGCGAAGCGCTCCTTGAAGTCCGGCCAGGTCTGCTCGCCCGCGCCCTGGTAGCCGGTGGCGACCTCGTTCAGCGCCTCGCCGGTGCCGACGCCGAGCATGATCCGCTCGGGGTAGAGCACTCCGAGCGTGCCGAACGCCTGGGCGATGACGGCGGGGTTGTAGCGGTAGTGCGGGGTCATGACGGAGGTGCCGAGGGTGATGGTGGAGGTGCGCTCACCGGCCGCGGCGAGCCAGGCGAGGGAGAACGGCGCGTGCCCGCCCGTGTGCCGCCACGGCTGGAAGTGGTCCGAGACGACCGCGGTCTCGAAGCCGTGCCGCTCGGCGCCGACCGCGAGCTCGACGAGCTCCCGGGCGCCGAACTGCTCCGCCGATGCCTTGTACCCGAGCGTGATCGTCATCTGCAGCCTTCGTGAGAGGTGGGACGGCTCCCGGAGCGGGAGCGGCCCCTCCATTCTGCGCCTGCCGCGGCGCCCCGCGGGACGGGTGGACGCACCCGGGGGAGGCGTGCCCCGATCACGTGCCGGGGAGGAGCATCAGGCCGGCGGAGCGGCGATGTTCACCATCCAGCCGACGCCGTAGCGGTCGACCAGCATCCCGAAGCGGTCGCCCCAGGGCGAGGCGACCAGCGGCTCGACGACCGTGCCGCCCTCGGCCAGGCCGTCCCAGTAGCCGCTCAGCTCGGCGTCGTCGTCGCCGAAGAGCGCGATCGTGATGCGGGCGCCGCTCTCGGCCGGGCTCGAGGAGGGGGAGTCGGAGCCCATCAGGATCATTCCGCTCGGCGTGACGAGCTGGGCGTGCATGATCCGGTCCTGGTCGGCCGGATCCGCGCTCATCCCGAAGTCGCCGAAGCGGCTGGAGCTGAGCTCGCCGCCGAGGACGTCCCGGTAGAACTCCATCGCCTCCTGCGCGGAGCCGTCGAAGCCGATGTAGGGGCTCAGTGATGTGGGCACGGCACGCCTTTCCGTCGAGGTGCGCCCAGTATCTCCGCGTCCCGGCGCGAGCACCAGGGGCGTCCTGCGGAAGGTCCGCCCCCGGCCCTCAGAGCTCGTCGCGGGTGGGCGGGTTCGCGCCGGAGCGGGAGGTCGTGATGCCGGCGACGTGCGCGGCGTGGCGGCCGATCGCGTGCAGGGCGGGGCCGTCGAGGAGCATCCCGTTCGCGGCGCCGAGGCCCTGGCGGAACGCCTCGTCGAGGATCGCGCCCATCGCGGAGTCGCCGGCACCGATCGTGTCCGCCACCACGATCCGGGCGGCGGGCACGGTCACCCGCGTGACGGCCGAGGCCAGCAGCAGTCCCTCCGCGCCGCGTGTGACGACCGCGAGCTGCGACCCGAGGGAGAGCAGCCGGCTGAGGACCTCGTCGAGCTGCATCGTCGGGTAGAGCCACTCCGCGTCCTCGTCGCTGAGCTTCACGACCTCGCACGCGGCGGCGATCCGCTCGAAGCGCGCGAGCGCCTCGGCGTGCGCGCCGACCAGAGCCGGGCGGATGTTCGCGTCGACGCTCGCCGTCACTCCGGCGGGCAGAGCCTCGAGGAGCCCGAGCACGGCGGATCCGCCCGGCTCGAGGAAGATCGCGATGGAACCGGTGTGGACGTGGGAGGCGCCCTCCGGGTCCGCCGCCGGCGGGTTCCAGGAGAGGTCGAAGACGTAGCGGGCCGACCCGTCCGCGGCGAGGACCGCCCGAGCGGTGCTGGTGCGCTCCGAGTCGCCGTGCCGGACCTCCACCCCGGAGGCCTCGAGGTGGGCGCTGATGCGGCGGCCGCGCTCGTCGTCGGCGATGTCGGTGACGAGGGTCGCGAGTCGCCCGAGTCGGGCGAGCGTGAGGGCGACGTTGGCCGGGGAGCCGCCGACGTGCTCCGTGGCGCTGCCGTCGCGCTCGACGATGTCGATCAGCGCCTCGCCGATGACCAGGGTGCGGGAAGCCGGGCTGACGCGCTCGTCGGTGGAGGACATGCCGACATCATGCCGGGTGACGGGGTCGCCCCGCGACGCACGGGGCCGACCGGCGCGAGCAGCTCGCGTCCCGCCCGCGGCCTCAGCCCCGGTCGCGCAGGTCCGCCAGCACCGCGTCCACGGTCGTGATCTCGATCAGCGGCGCGTACAGGGACATGGCGTCGAGCGCGCGCTGGTGGTCGGCCTCGGAGGCGCCCGCGCAGGCGTCCGCGGCGACCCTGACCCGCACTCCGGCGTCCGCGGCCGCCAACGCCGTCGAGAGCACGCAGCAGTCGGTCGAGACGCCGGTGAGCACGAGCTCGCGGGAGTCGTCGAGCTCGGCCTCGAGCTCGGACCCCCACTTGCCGAAGGTCGTCGCGGTGATCGTGCGGTGGCCCTCGAACCCGGCCACGAGCTCGTAGAGCCGGTCGCTCTCGGGGACGAGCGCGAACGGCCACTCGCGGTAGTAGGGCATCCACGCGCCGGCGGGCCGCTCCGGGGCGACGAAGCGGGTGGTCACGACCCGCTCGCCGAACGCCGGGAGGAGCCGGCGGGTCCCCTCGGCCGCGCGCTCGAATCCGCCGGATCCCCACGGCGACTCGGCGTCGGCGAAGACGTGCTGCAGGTCGATCGCGACGAGCAGGCTCACGCCGAGGCCTCCTGGCGGCGGACGGCCCCGCGCGAGAGGGCGAGCGTTCCCGCGAAGCCGATCACGAGCGCCACGAGGACGCCGAGGTTGGCGCCGGCCCAGTCGCCGTCGCGGCCGCCGAGCGGGCCGAGGAGGTAGCCCTCCCACTCGAACCCGGGGGAGTAGTTGACCACCAGGCCCCAGCCGACGACGGCGCCGATCAGCACGAGGGCTACGGGGACCGCCGAGACGCTGCCGTAGCGGCCGCGGGAGTCGTACAGGGCTTCCTGGTCGTAGTCGCGCCGGCGGAGGAGGAGGTCCGCGAGGAAGACGCCGAGCCAGGCCGCGATCGGCACGCCGAGGGTGATCAGGAAGCCCTGGAACGGGCCGAGGAAGTCGCCCGCGACGAACACGACGTAGACCGCTCCGAGGACCATCAGCACGCCGTCGATCCCGGCGGCCACCGGCCGCGAGACCTTGAGCCCCGTGCTGAGCAGCGCGAGGCCCGAGGAGTAGATGTCCATCACGGCCCCGCCTATCAGGCCGAGCAGCGCGACGACGATGAAGGGGAGCAGGAACCAGGTCGGCAGGATCCCGGCGAGCGCTCCGATCGGGTCCGCGGCGATCGCGTCCGAGAGCTCCTGCGAGGAGCCGGCCAGCAGCAGGCCGACGACCACCAGCACGACGGGCGCGACCGCTCCGCCGATCGTCGTCCACGCGATCACTCCGCTCGTGCGGGCACCGCGGGGGAGGTAGCGGGAGTAGTCGGCCGCGGCGTTCACCCAGCCCAGCCCGAAGCCGGTCATCATGAACACGAGCCCGCCGATGACCGCGGCGGCCGAGCCCGCGGGCAGGGCGCCGACGGCGGCGAGGTCGATCCGGTCGAGGACGAGCACGACGTAGACCACGGTCAGCACGGCGGTCGCGACGGTGATCGCGAGCTGGAGCCGCATGATCAGGCGGAAGCCCGCGATCCCGGCGATCACGATGAGCGCGGCGACCACGATCAGCGCGACCACCTTGGTGAGCACGCCCCCGTCCCAGCCGAACTCCTCGAACACCGTCGCCGTCGCGAGCACCGCGAGGGAGGCCAGCACCGTCTCCCAGCCCACCGTGAGCAGCCAGGAGATCACCGAGACGAGGCGGTTGCCGTCGACCCCGAAGGCCGCCCGGCTGAGCACCATCGTGGGGGCGGAGCCGCGCTTGCCGGCGACGGCGACCAGACCGCAGAAGAGGAACGAGACGACGATCCCGATCACGCTGACGAGCGTCGCCTGCCCGAAGGAGAGGCCGAAGCCGAGGAGGAAGGAGCCGTAGCTCAGCCCGAGCACGGACACGTTCGCGGCGAACCACGGCCAGAACAGGTCGCGAGGGCGGCCGTGCCGCTCCGACTCCTGGATCGTGTCGAGGCCGTTGAGCTCGATGCCGCTTGCGGGGCGGGTGCTCGGACGATCGGGGGAGGTCATCGCGTCCTCGTTCTCACGGGTGCCGGCCCTGCGCCGGAGCTGTGACGAACCTACAGCGCCCCGCGCTCGAACAGCAGCCGGAGCGATTCGAGGTCGTCCGCGACCCGCGCGCAGTCCTCGTCCCAGTCGTCGAGGCTCATCCCGGGGCGCCGCCGCACGGTGAAGGCCACCTCGGCGCCGTCCCCGTTCACGAGCACCCGGAGCGGATTGTCCACCACCGTCCCGTCGGGGAGCGTGACCTCGTGGTCCGCGACGCCGAACGGGTTCTGCGGGACGAAGCGCACCTCGACCCGGCCCATCGGCGAGTCGGCGAACCAGCGTCCGTCGACCTGCTCGAGCGCGGAGGAGGCGAGGCCCGCGGCCCACCGCGGGAGGTTCGCCGGGTCGGAGACGAAGGCGTACACCTCCGCGGCCGGAGCCTCGATCACGACGCCCACGGGGCGCGATTCGTACAGTGTCATCCGCTCGTCCTTCCTCTGCATCCGGTCAGTGCTCGTCGCCGAAGCTGGCGACCAGCAGCGCGGCCAGCGCCGTCCGCTCCAGCATGCCCTCGATGCCGATCGCCTCGCTGCGCGCGTGCGCACCCTCGCCCGGGGCGCCGAGCCCGTCGAGGACCGGCAGGCCCAGCGCGGCGACGAGGTTGCCGTCGCTCGCCCCGCCGACCGCGATCTCGCGGAAGGGGACGTCGATCCGCTTCGCGACCCGCTCGGCCCTGCGGTAGAGCGCGGCGACGGAGGCGGTCCGCTCGAAGACGGGCCGCTCCCAGGAGCCGCGCACCTCCAGCCGGATGCGCGGGTCGGCGGCGGCGAGCGCGTCGAGCTCGGCCTCGACACGGGCGGCCTCGGCGGATCCGCGGATCCGCGCCTCCAGCTCCAGGCGCACGCGGGCCGTCGTCACGTTGACCCGCGAGCCGCCGGAGACCACTCCGATGTTGACCGAGGTGCCCTCCTCCTCCCGCGCGATCGCCAGCACCCGCGGGATCAGCGAGCCGAGCTCGTGGATCGCGCTCGCCCCCTTCTCCGGCTCGACCCCGGCGTGCGCCTCGACCCCGACCACGTCGATCACGAAGCGCCCGATGCCCTTGCGCGCCGTCTTGACCGCGTCGCCGATCGCGCCCTCGAACACCAGGACCGCGTCGGCGCCCGCGCACTGCCGCTCCAGGAACGGGCGCGAGGCGGCGCTGCCGATCTCCTCGTCCCCGCTCATCACCAGGCGGACGGCCGGATGCGGGACGCCGGCGTGGCGGAGCGCGGCCACCAGCCACACCATCTGCACCAGCCCGGCCTTCATGTCGTAGCTGCCCGGTCCGCTCAGGCGGTCGCCGTCGACGGCGAAGGGCCAGGAGCGGGTCGTGCCCAGGGGCCACACCGTGTCGTAGTGGCCGAGCAGCGCCACGAACGGACGCGTGCCGCGGTGCGGTCTCGCGCCGCCGCTCGCCGGGACGGTCCAGCTGGTCGCGGTCGGCGCGTCCTGCGCACGCCGGTGCTGCACGTCTGCGTCGTGCCCGAGCCGCTCTCCCACCCAGTGCACCAGGAAGGCGTGCAGCTCGCCGAGCGCCTCGAGGGAGTCGCTGGGGCTCTCGATCATCACGAGGTGCCGGACGTCGTCGAGCATCCGCGAGCGGTTGTCGCGGAGGAAGGAGCGCACGCGGGCGGCGTCGTCGGCATCGGGGAAGGTCATCGACTCCGGAGTACCAGAGTGGGGCCGCTCGCGCGAACCGGCTGAACCGTTCGGGCCCCCGTTACGTTGGTGCAGGAAGAGGTGGAGATGTCCGAGGATCAGGCCCAGATGCTGCGTGCGCTGCACGACGAGCACGCCAGCGCGCTCTGGCGGTTCGTGCTGCGCCTGACCGGCGACCGCCAGATGGCGGAGGACGTCGTGCAGGAGGCGCTGCTGCGCGCCTGGAAGCACCCCGAGATCCTCGCCCAGGGCGAGGCCGCCGCCCGCTCCTGGCTCTACACCGTGGCCCGGAACCTCGTCATCGACGACCGCCGCAGCGCCCGCTACGCCCGGGAGCTGGGCACGGACGAGGTCCCCGAGCGCCCGACCGCCGACCGCACCGACCAGGTGCTCGACGCCTGGCTGCTCTCGGACGCGCTCAGCGGACTGAGCCACGACCACCGCGCCGTCATCGTGCACGCCTACTACGGCGGCCGCACGGTCACCGAGATCGCCGCGCTGCTGGGGATCGCCCCGGGCACCGTCAAGTCTCGGATGCACTACGGGATGCGGGCCCTCAAGCTCGCACTGCAGGAGCGGGGGGTGACGGAGCTGTGAACCGCGACCCCTCCTCCGACGACCGGCACGACGACCCCTTCCGCGACTGGGACGCCGCGTACCTCCTCGGATCCCTGACCGCCGCCGACCGCCGCGAGTACGAGCTGCACCTGCGCGCCTGCCCCGGCTGCCGCGAGTCCCTCGCCGAGTTCGTCCCGCTGCCGGGCCTGCTGGCCCACCTGCCCCAGGACGAGGCGATGCGCCTGGTCGAGGAGCCGGAGGCGGCCGGCGATCCGGCTCCGGCGGCACTGCTGACCCGCCTCGCCGCGGCCACCGACTCCGTCCGCCGCCGGACGCGGCTGCGCATCGCGGGCCTGGTGCTCGCCGCCGCGGGCGTCTCGGCCGCCGCCGCCGTCGCCCTGCCGCTCGCGATCGGCCCGTCCCTCGCCCCCGTCGAGACCGTCGGCTCGACCGTCTCGCTCGCCGCGGCTCCGGGCGTCCCCGTCGAGGCCTCCGTGCGGTTCGTGCCGCAGCAGTGGGGCACGCGGATCGACATGGACTGCAGCTGGGCCGACACGGCCGAGCAGTACGCGGGCTCGGCCGGCTACGTCCTCTACGTCACGGACACCTCGGGCGGCACCGAGGCCGTCGGATCGTGGACGAGCGCGCCGGGGACGACGATGGAGCCCAGCCTCGCCACCGGGCTCCCGCTGTCCGAGATCGCCTCGGTCGAGGTGCGGCTGCAGGGATCGGACACCGTCGTGCTCACCGGCCGCCCCTGAGCGGGCCGCCGGATTCCCAGGTGCGCGCTCCGCGGACTGAGTAGCTTCTCAGTCATGACGATCGCGACCCTCGCCCTCGCCCCCGCCTCCGTGGCGACCGCCTCCTCCTCCGACAGCATCGACGAGCTCTCCGGGCTCGTCGGCGTCGCCGCGCGGGTGATCGCCGCGCTCGGAGAGGCGGGCGTCGGCCTGCTGACGCTGATCGAGACGGTGTTCCCGCCGATCCCGAGCGAGCTCGTGCTGCCGCTGGCCGGCTTCCTCGCCCAGCAGGGCCGGATGAACCTGGTGCTGGTCGTGATCACGGCGACCCTCGGCGCCTACCTCGGCGGCCTGATCCTCTACGCGCTCGGCCACCGCATCGGCACGGAGCGCTCGATCCGCCTGCTCTCCAAGCTCCCTCTGGTCGACCGCGAGGACTTCGAGAAGGCGGTCGGCTGGTTCCGCCGGCACGGCACCTGGGCGGTCCTCTTCGGTCGCCTCATCCCGGGCGTGCGCAGCCTCATCTCGCTCCCCGCAGGGGCCGAGCGGATGAACCTGCTGCTGTTCTCGGGACTGACGATCCTCGGCTCCGGCGTCTGGAACGGCCTGCTGATCGGCCTCGGCGCGGCCCTCGGCACGCAGTACGAGCTCGTCGACCAGTACGCCGGCGTGCTCGACGCGATCATCTACAGCGCGTTCGGCGTGCTGCTGCTCGCGCTCGTTGTGCGCCGCGTGCGGCGGCACCGTGCCGCGGCGCGCACCGGATCGCGCCACTGACCTGCGTCCTCGGGCGGGCGGGCGCAAGGCCCCGCGCCACCCCGCCCCGGTGCCCTAACGTTCGAGGGGTCCGCACTCCCCGACGCGAAGGAACGCCATGTCCGAGACCGCCGCGCCCACGATGTCCCGCACCTCCGTCGAGCGCTGGTGGATCATCGCCGTCTCGCTGATCGCGATCGTGCTCGGCGTCATCGCCGTCCTGATCCCCGGCCCGACGCTGCTGACCGTCGCCATCGTCTTCGGCATCCACCTGATCGCCGCGGGCGTCTTCCGCCTGCTGCTGGCCTTCACCGCCTCGCGGCTCGATGCCCGGGTGCGCTGGCTCGCGGGCCTGCTCGGCGCCCTGATCCTGGTCGCGGGCATCCTGTGCCTGTCGAACCCGTTCGAGTCGCTGAGCGTCCTGGGCCTCGTGATCGGCGCGGGCTGGATCCTCGACGGCGTCTCGAGCATCACCAGCGGCCGCACCGTCGCCGGCCCCGCGTGGCTGCCGATCGCGGCAGGGATCGCCTCAGTCATCGCGGGCGTCCTGACGATCATCATGCCCGTGCTGGCGCTGGCCTCCTTCGTCACGGTCGCGGCCATCCTGCTGATCGTCGTGGGCGTCTCGGGCCTGCTCCTGCTCCCGGGCCGCACGAAGCGCCCCGAGGGCGCCGAGGCGTAGACCGCGCGGATGGCCGATCCCGATCTCGTCCCCGAGCTGCTCGTCGCCGACCTCGACCGGAGCCTGGGATTCTGGTGCGGTCCCTGCGGGTTCCGGATCCACTACGCCCGGCCCGAGGAGGGCTTCGCGTACCTGGTCCTCGGCTCCGCGCACGTGATGCTCGAAGAGGCGGGGCGGGGCCGCAACTGGATCGCGGCACCGCTGGAGCGCCCGCTCGGCCGGGGGATGAACCTGCAGCTGCACGTCGACGACGCCGACCGGACGGCAGCGGCGCTCGCCGAGGCCGGGACGCCGCTGTTCTCGCCGCTCGAGACCCGCTGGTACCGGGTCGGAGCGGAGGAGGCGGGCGTCCGTCAGCTGGTGGTGGCCGATCCCGACGGGTACCTGCTGCGGTTCCAGTCGTCGCTCGGACGCCGACCGGCTCGAGCGGACGTCCCCGTCGCTCCCTGACCGGCCGACCGCCCCACCATCCGCTCGGCTCAGGACGTCATGCCAGCGAGTGACGACCGAGACACCGCGCGGCTGGTTGCCTCGGAGACATGACGCAGCACCCCGCCATCGCGACCCTCCCGCAGGTCCCGGCCGCCGCCCTCTCCGAGCCCGCGTTCGAGCAGGCCGCCTCGTCGGAGCACGAGCCCCTCGTCCGTCCGGCGGACCTGGTGTCGGCGCTCACGGGCGTCGCGCTCTGCTTCTTCTCCCTCTTCGTCTACGCCATCGCGCACTGGCAGTACTTCGGCACGGACGTCGACGAGGTGAGCGTCCTCGGCTGGCTCGCGCCGCTGATCGCCGGCGTCGCCTGCCTGCTGTCGGCCGTCGTGTCCGTCGGGGTCCGCGCCTCCGGGCGCCGCGCCGAGCGGACCGCGGCATGATCCCCGTCCTCGCCGGGCCCGGCCTCGAAGCCGCGGAGCAGCTCCTCGTCCGCGCCGGATGCCTCCGCCCCGAGCACCCGTGGGCGGCCGGTGCCGCCACGGAGGCCGCGCCGCGGATCGACTTCGCCGTCCTCGCCGAGCAGGCGTGCCTCCTCGACCTCTCGGAGGAGGCGGTCGCCCGCATCGCCGTGTCGCTCGCCACCGGCCGTCCCGTCGATCTGCGGAGCGCCTTCGGGCATCTCGCGCGCGACCACGCTCAGCTCGTCATGACCGCGGTCGCCGCTGCCGCCGGGCACGACCGCGTGAGCAGCCGGATCCGCGTGGTCGGCGACGAGCGCCGGGTCGAGACGGCGCCGCCCCTGGCCGTCTGGCCCTCCTGAGCCCCCCGCCCGCCCCGATCGGACGGGCGCGCTCGCCGATCCGACCCTGGGCTCCGCGTTCCTCCGATGCTCCGGCCCGGTGAGCCGCACGGAGGTGCCGTGCCGCCGACCCGCGTCGCTACGGCCTTTCGGAGGTGCCCGGTTTAGGGTGTCCGTGTGCAACGAGTCGACGATTTCCCAGGAGCCGGACCGGTGGCGACCTCACCCGAATCCGGTGACCAGGGGGAGGCGTCCGCGCATCGGCTCTCCCCGACGGCGACCTCTCCCGTGCAGGTGACGAGCGGCGAGGCCGGCTACCAGGGCGGCAACGTGGCCGATCCGGTGTGGCAGTCGTGGCGCGACGAGCTCGCCAAGGTCGGCGGTCCGTCGCCCCTGCTCCACTTCGTGGACTCGCCCCGGACGCGCATCGAGCTCTCGACCACGCACCCCGGCGGGCTGCCCCCGTTCATCTCGGGCAAGACGACGCTCCTCTCCTCGCTCATCCGGGACGAGCTCGCCCTGCGCACCGCGAAGAACGCCGCGGGTGCGATCACCGACAAGGGGATCGAGCTGCGCTCGGTCCGCGGCATCGAGGGCGTCCACCTCGCCATCGGCCTCGCCCAGTGGCGCGCCGGCGACACGGAGTTCACCGCACCCGTGCTCCTGCGCCCGCTCGCCATCCGCCGCTACGGCCGCGACTTCGAGCTCAAGCTCAAGGGCCAGCCCTACTTCAACCCGCAGCTCGCGCGCGCCCTCAAGCAGCAGTTCGGCATCACGATCGACCCCGAGCAGTTCGTCGAGCTGGCCGTGCAGAACGGCGTCTTCAAGCCGCAGCCGGTCATCGACCAGCTGCGCGGCCTGACCTCGCACCTGCCGTGGTTCGCCGTGCACCCGCGCCTCGTGGTCTCGAGCTTCGCCGACGTGGCGGGCGACATGCTCCGCGACGCCCGGATGCTCGAGCACCCCGTCCTCGACGCCGTCGCCGGGAACCCGGCCGCCAAGCGGGCGCTGCAGCAGTCGCAGAAGGTGGCGTCGATCATCCCGCAGGACGAGCGTCCTCCGGCGACCGACAACCTCCTCCTCGACGCGGACGCCGAGCAGGAGCAGGTGATCGCGAACATCGCGGCCGGCAACTCTCTCGTCGTGAAGACCCTCCCCGGCACGGGCGGCACCCAGACCATCGTCAACGCGATCGGCGCCCTGGCCGCCCAGCACAAGCGCGTGCTGGTCGTCAGCGCCCGCCGGTCGAGCCTCGACAGCATCCACCAGCGCCTGCTCTCGGCGGGCCTGGGCGGCATCGCGGTCGGGCCCCGCACGCTCCGCCGCGACCTCATCCAGTCGATCGGCCGCAACGAGAAGGCGGCGCGCCCCTCCGTCAGCGAGATCGACGACGCCCTGCTCCGGCTGCGGAAGGTGCTGCTCGACTACCGCGGCGCGCTCTCCCGGCGCGACGAGAGCTTCGGCGTCTCGGCGCTGCAGGCCCTCGAGGAGCTCGCCCGCCTCTCGCAGCTGCGGACGCCCCCGTCGACCGCCGCCCGCCTCGACCGCCGCTCCGTCACCGCTCTCGCGCACAGCCGCCCCGAGGCGACCCGGATGCTGATCGAGTCGGCGCGCCTGGGCGAGTTCCGCTACGGCCCGGGCGACTCGCCCTGGTACGGGGCCCAGTTCGACTCCACCGCCGACGCCGAGATCGCCCACGAGCTGGCCAAGCGCCTGCACCTGCGCGACCTGCCGCGCCTGCTCGACCGCGCCCAGGACGTCATCGGCCAGACGCGGATGCGCCCGTTCGAGTCGGTCGCCGAGCTCGGCATCTACCTGCGCCTGCTGCAGGACGTCCGCGAGACGCTGGACAAGTTCCAGCCGGCCGTCTTCGACCGCTCGATCCAGGACCTCATCGTCGCCACCTCGCCGCGCCGCGAGGCCGCCGAGATGTCGTCCACCAACCGCCGGCGCCTGAAGAAGCTCGCCCGCGAGTACCTGCGTCCCGGCGCGCACGTCACCGACCTCAACGCGGCGCTCCGCCGGGTGCAGCAGCAGCGGACGCTGTGGCAGCGCTACGCGGTCGCCGGCACGATCCCCGAGGTCCCGGTCGGCGTCGCCGACGTGCAGGTGGCCTACCAGCAGGTGACCGACCAGCTGAGCCGTCTCGACGAGCCGCTCGGCCGACGCGGGACGAACCTGCAGCTCGCCTCGCTCCCTCTCGCCGAGCTGGCCTCGATGGTGTCCGGCCTCGCCGAGGACAGCGAGGTGCTCGCCAACCTCCAGGAGCGGACGACCCTCCTCGCCACCCTGCGCGACTGGGGCCTGGACCCGCTGCTCACCGATCTCTCGCGCCGCCACGTGCCGGCCGAGCTGGTCGCGGGCGAGCTGGACCTGGCCTGGTGGCGCTCGGCGCTCGAGATCATGCTGACCGACGAGCGTGCGCTGCTCGGCGGCAACACGAGCGTGCTCGACCGGCTCGAGGCCGACTTCAAGCTCGTCGACGAGGCGCACGCCGCCTCGAGCGCCGAGCTGCTGGCCTGGAAGCTCTCCGAGACCTGGAAGATCGGGCTCGTCGACTGGCCGCAGGAGCGCGACGCGCTGCGCGCGCTGCTGCGCACCGAGGCGGCGACGACCCCTCAGGAGCTGCAGAAGGCCGCTCCTCACCTCTCGCGCGTGCTCGCTCCGGCCTGGCTCGCCTCGCCGTACGAGGTGCACCGCATCGGCACCGAGACGACCTTCGACGCGGTGTTCCTCGTCGACGCCGGGGCGACCACGCTGGCCGAGAACGTCGGAGCGATCCGCCGGGCGAAGCAGGTCGTCGCGTTCGGCGACCCGGTCACGCAGACCCCCACTCCCTTCGGCCTGCGCGTCGACGAGACGCCGGAGTTCGGCTCCACCGCCTCGCGGACCGACGTGGAGGCGCTGCACGCCCAGTCGGCGCTCGCCCGACTCGGCGAGCTGCTCAACACCGTCACGCTCACCCGCAGCTACCGCGCGGGCGGCGAGGACCTGGCCGAGCTGGTCAACCGCCGCTTCTACGGCGGCCGCATCGACTCCCTGCCCTGGGCCGGCTCCTTCCTCGGACACGACTCGCTCCGCTTCCACTACATCGCGAGCGGGCACGGCATGCCCGAGAACGACTCCGGAGCCGTCGAGTCCGTCGACGCCGAGGTCGCGAAGGTGGTCGAGCTGGTGCTCGAGCACGCCGTGATCCGTCCGCGCGAGTCGCTGATGGTCATCACCGCGAGCCCTCGCCACGCCGTGCGGGTGCAGCAGGCGGTGCTGACGGCCTTCGCCAAGCGCACCGACCTGAGCGACTTCATCCTCGGCGATCGGCCCGAGCCCTTCGCCGTCGTGACTCTGGAGCAGTCGGTCGCGCAGAGCCGCGACCGCGTCATCTTCTCGATCGGCTACGGCCGGACGCCCCACGGCCGCCTGCTGTCGAACTTCGGCGCGCTCGCGGAGCCGGGCGGAGAGCGTCTGCTGGCGGTCGGGATGACCCGTGCCCGCCGCTCGATGGACATCGTCTCGTGCTTCCGCCCGGGCGACATCGACGAGTCGCGCATGCGCTACGGCATGGTCGCGCTCGCGCAGGTTCTGCAGGAGGCGGAGGACCGCGTCCAGCCGAGCGACCGCGACGACTACTCGGAGCCGATGCTGGTGGATCTCGCCGCGCGCCTCGAGCGCCGCGGACTCCGGGTCAACATCGGGCACAAGGGCAAGCTGGCCCTCGTCGCCGCGCACGGGACCCGTGCCGTGGTGGTCGAGACCGACCGCGACGTGAGCACGCAGAGCCTGCGCGTGTCGCTGCGCCTGCGTCCGGAGCTGCTGCGCCGGCTGGGCTGGCACTACCTGCGGGTGCACAACTTCGAGCTGTTCGCCGACCCCGAGGCCGTGGCCGCGCGGGTGGCCGGGCTGATCGGCGCGACCGCGGGGGAGGAGCAGACCCCTGCTCCCGCCGCCGGCGAGGCTGCTGCTCCCGCCGCTGCTGCTCCTGCTGCCGCCGCCGCTCCGGCGTCGGGGGAGACGCAGCCCGTCGAGCCGCTGCCGCACGACTGATCGTGGCGCCGGATCCCGACGCCCCCGCGGGTGCCGACCGCCCGTTGCGGCGCACCCGCGGCGGCCGGCGGGCGACGCTCCCCGCGAAGCCCGGCACCGATCCGTCCCCGCACGACGCTCCGATCGCCGACCCCTCCGCGCCGCCCGCGCGCCCCGACACCGGCCCGAACGACGCGCGCCTGCGCCAGGACGTCCCCCCGCACTACTGAGGTCAGCCGGACCGGTTGACGGTCCTCGAGTCGCCGCAGGTCCCGGACCTCACCCCGGCACGCCCCTGCTCGACGGGCGACCACATTACGCGGACGTCTGGCGACCGCTCACGTCGGGCCCGTCGACGGTGGCCGACCGCTTCCCGTCCGATGCCCGCTGACGACCGCATCCGTCCGGTGCCCGTTGACCGACCGCTTCCCGCCCGGTGCCCGCCGGTATCGAGGAGCGCGTGGAGACAGGGCCGATCGGTCCCCGCCAGAGTCGCTCAAGGTCCCGATCGGCGACCTCCCGAAGGTGCAGGTGCCGTCCGAAACGCGTGCCGTTGTTTCGGCCGCACCGTTCGCACAACGCTCTGCGACGCGTTCCCCCATCGGGAAGCCGACCGAGGTCCTCTCCCGCCTCCAGCGGAAGAAGACAGAGCAACTCAGTCGACGTGCTTGCCGGAGTTCGCGGTGGTGGCGATGCCGTTGTTGGCGAGCAGGTCGCGGATGTCGGCGAGGAGCTCGAGCTCGGTGGGGGCCTTGTCCTCCGCGGCGGGGGCGTCGGCGGCCTTCTTGGCGAAGGCGGCGTTCTTGAGGTGGTTGATCGGCAGGACGAACGCGAAGTAGAGGACGAAGGCCACGATCACGAACTGGATCAGGGCCGAGACGACCGAGCCGTAGGCGATGACGGTCGGGTCCTCGCCGTTCTCTCCCGGTCGGATGGTCCAGACCAGGGTCTCGAGGGAGGAGGCGTCGAAGATCACGCCGATGAGCGGGTTGAAGATCCCCGTCACGATCGCGTTGACGATGGTCGTGAAGGCGGCGCCGATGACCACGGCGACAGCCAGGTCGATGACGTTGCCGCGGAGGATGAACTCCTTGAAGCCGTTGATCATGATCGTTCCGTTTCTGCCGTGAGCGGTGGGTGGCGGGTCAGCTCCCGGAGGAGGAGCCCGAGGAGGAGGACCCGGAGGAGCCCGAGGACGACGAGGAGGAGGACGATCCGGAGCCCGAGGACCCCGAGCCGGACGAGGAGCCGCCCGAGCCCGATGAACCCGAGGATCCGGAGGAGGAGCCGCCCGATCCCGAGGAGCCCGACGACGAGTCGGATGAGCCGGAGCCGGATGCGCCCGAGCCGGACGAGCCGGAACCCGAGGAGGAGGAGCCGCCCTCGCTCGACTTCCCGCCGGAGCGGGAGTCGGTGCGGTAGAAGCCCGAGCCGTTGAAGGTCACGCCGACCGCGCTGAACACCTTGCGCAGCGCCCCCTGGCAGCTCGGGCACTCGGTGAGCGTGTCGTCAGTGAACTTCTGCTGGATGTCGAAGGCGTTGCCGCACTGCGTGCAGCGGTAGGAGTAGGTGGGCACAGGGGGCTCCTCGGAGGCGGGTGGGGGAGAAGGAGGACGGGGTCAGTGGCGCAGGTCGACGATGCCGGAGGGAGTGACGACTCCGTCGACGGCCTGGTCGTGGACCTCGCTGGGCACCCGGTCGACGAGCTCGCTGTCGAAGACGACGGCGTAGACCGGCGGGCACTTCTCCATCGAGCCGAGGGTCTTGTCGAAGTAGCCGCGCCCCCAGCCCATCCGCATCCCCTGCCGGTCGACGGTGGCGGCCGGGACGACGATGAGGTCGACGTCGTTGATCGCGATGGGGCCGAGCAGCTGCCCGACGGGCTCGGGCATGCCGAACAGGCCCTGGGTCTCGGTGTGGCCGTCGCCGACCGCCCAGTCGAGCAGGCCGTCCTGGCGCGAGACGGGGAAGAGGACGCGGATGCCGTGGCTCTCGGCCCAGCCCAGGAACGGCCGGGTGCTCGGCTCGTCCGGAGCGGAGAGGTAGCACGCGAGGGAGCGGGCCCCCACGCGGGTGGCGAGCTCGATCAGGTGGGCGGTGATCTGCTCCGCGGCCTGGTCGCGAGCGGTCGAGGTCTGCGTGCGGCGGCGCTCGCGCAGCTCGGCGCGCAGCGCCCGCTTCTCGTGCGTGATGTCGGCTGGCATGCGCTCAGTCTAGAACCGGGCCCCGCGCCGGCCTCCGCGCGGACGACCCTGAGGGACGCTCGTCCCGGACCGCCCCGGAACGGGGTCCGGCGCCTTCCGTCGCCGGTCCTGGCGCGAAACTCCCGCGACTTCCCCCGCCGCTAGGATGGCGCCCCATGGGCACTCGAATCCGCAAAGCAGTCATCCCCGCCGCAGGTCTCGGCACCCGCTTCCTGCCGGCGACGAAGGCCATCCCTAAGGAGATGCTGCCGGTCGTCGACAAGCCGGCGATCCAGTACGTGGTCGAGGAGGCGGCGGACGCCGGCCTCCAGGACGTGCTCGTGATCATCGGGCGCAACAAGAACGCGCTCGCCAACCACTTCGACTCGGTGCCCGAGCTCGAGCAGAACCTGTCCCAGAAGAAGGACGACAAGAAGCTCGAGCACGTCAAGTACGCCAGCGACCTCGCCGACGTGCACTTCGTCCGTCAGGGCGAGCCGAAGGGCCTCGGCCACGCGGTCTCCCGCGCGCAGCGCCACGTCGGCGACGAGCCCTTCGCCGTGCTCCTCGGCGACGACCTGATCGACGCCCGCGACCCGCTGCTCTCCCGCATGATCGACGTCGCCGAGCAGCGCGACACCACGGTGGTCGCGCTGCTCGAGGTCGACCCCGACCAGATCCACCTCTACGGCTGCGCGGCGGTCGAGGCGACCGACGAGGACGACGTGGTGCGGATCACCGGGCTGGTCGAGAAGCCCTCCAAGGAGGACGCCCCCTCGAACCTCGCGATCATCGGCCGCTACGTGCTGAAGCCCGACGTGTTCGGCGTGCTCGAGCACACCGCTCCGGGCAAGGGCGGCGAGATCCAGCTGACCGACGCGCTGGAGCGCATGGCGCAGGACCCGGCCGAGTTCGGCGGCGTCTACGGCGTCGTGTTCCGCGGCCGCCGCTACGACACCGGCGACAAGCTCGACTACATCAAGGCGATCGTGCAGCTCGCCTCCGACCGCGACGACCTCGGCAAGGACCTCAAGCCCTGGCTGAAGGACTTCGTCGCCGGCCTCTGAGCCCCGGCGAGCGCGCCTCCGGAACGGACGGGACCCCCTGCTGCGGCACGGGATCCCGTCCGTTCGTCCGTTCCCCGAGAGCACGGAACGCCGCGGAGTCCAGTCCCCCTCCCGCAGTGCGGCGGAGCAGTAGGGTCGCATCATGCCGCTCCCGATCCCGACGCTCACCGAGGGTCGTGTCACCGTCCGCCCCATCCGCGTGCGCGACGCCCGCCCTCTCGAGCGGGAGCTGATCGCGAACCGGTCGTGGCTGCGCCAGTGGGAGGCGTCCGACCCCCGGGGAGGCGCCGCGTTCGACGTGCGCGCCAGCATCCGCTCGCTGCAGCAGAACGCGCGGGCCGGCGGCGGAGTGCCGTTCCTCATCGACTGGGACGGCGAGCTCGCCGGGCAGCTCAACATCTCGAACATCGGGTACGGCTCGCTCTCCTCCGGGTCGATCGGCTACTGGGTGTCCGAGCGCTACGCCGGGCGGGGGATCACTCCGATCGCCGTGGCACTCGCTGCCGACCACGCCTTCCTCGACCTGGGCCTGCACCGGATCGAGATCTGCATCCGCCCGGAGAACCGGCCGAGCCTGCGCGTGGTCGAGAAGCTCGGCTTCCGCTACGAGGGCCTGCGGCGGCGCTTCATCCACATCAACGGCGACTGGCGGGACCACTTCTGCTTCGCCCTCGTGGCGGAGGAGGTGCCCCGCGGCGTGCTCCGCCGCTACCTCGACGGGCAGGTCCCGTCGGAGGTCGGCCTGCCGACCGACGCGGACCTCCGCGCCTCCCGCCGCTCGGGTCTCTCCGGACCCTCCGACGGCGCCGGTGTCCCTCCGACGGGGCCCCGGCTGATCCGCGATCCGCACGGACACACCTACCCGTAATGACGGACGGGAGTGCCCGGTGCTCCTAGCGTTGTCCGCATGAGTAGCGACTGGCTGGGCGGGGGCGTCGTCTGGGCGCTCGCCGCCGTTCTGTGGGTCGCCTACCTGATCCCCACGTGGATGCGCAGGCGGTCGTACAACGCGACCGAGCGCAACGCGGTGAGGCTGCAGCAGACGCTGCGGATCCTCGCCGAGACCGCGGAAGTGCCCGAGCACGTGCGTGCGGAGGCGACGGCCCGCGAGGTGGCGCTGCAGCAGCGCCGGCTCCGGGTGACCGAGACACGACGACGAGCCGAAGAGAAGGCACAGGCGATGGAGCTGGCACAGGCGGAGAAGGCGGCGCGCGACGCGCTGCGACGGGCGACCGCGAGCGCACGGCGGAGCACGCGGTCAGGGCCCTCGGTCCTGCGCTGGCGCCAGGGCGCCGCGCTGGCCGTGCTGGTCGGGGCGGTCGCCGCGCTGGTCGGGCTCGTGATGCTGCCCTTCGGCGGCACGGGTGCGGTGCCGCTCGTCGGCCTGCTCCTCGCCGTCGCGGGGCTCGGCACGCTGATCCTGCTGGCTCCGGGTCGCCGCCGCGCCGCCGCTCCGGCCGCAACAGCGACGACGGCCGCCGCGACCGAGCGCCGGCGCGCCGAGGTCTTCGAGGCCGAGCTCGCCGAGGAGGCGGCGGACGACGCCTCCGAGGAGCTCGCCGAGGACCGTGCGAGCTGGACGCCGCAGCCGCTCCCCAAGCCGCTCTACCTCTCCCGGGGCACGGTGGCCGCCTCCGCGATGGCGTCGATCGACGCCGTGGAGCGCCTGCGCACCGCCGCGGCGGAGGCGGAGCTCGCCCAGCGCGCCGCCGCGACCGCTCCCGAGGTGGCGCCGCTGCGCGTCCCGCGTGCTGCCGCTCCCGCTCCCGAGGCTCCGCGTCCCTCCTCCCGCTTCGCCGCGATGGGCGTCGTGGACGGCGTCGACGCGATCGACCTCGACCAGGCGCTGCAGCGCCGCCGCGGCGCCTGACGCGAGTGCGAGGCGCCTGCTCGTCCGTGCTAATGTGGACGAGTTGTTCGGGCCGGTGACGGCTCGGAAGGCACGGGTCCGTGGCGCAGTTGGTAGCGCGCTTCGTTCGCAATGAAGAGGTCAGGGGTTCGAATCCCCTCGGATCCACCACCACGGAAGGCCCGCTCGAGAGAGCGGGCCTTCTGTGTTCTCCCGGCGGCCCGCTCGGCGAGAACGTGCTGGTCGCGCTCGCCGTCTGCGCCGCCGTTCTCCTGCCCTGCGGCCGAAGCCGGGACATCCTCGGTGAGCAGCGTCTGCGTCCCGGACGCCTGCGCCGGCGGTGCCGCCAGGAGCCCCGCCAGGAGCGCGATCGCCC